>JAMPCH010000025.1 GCA_023666265.1 Roseburia sp. | reverse complement strand
GGACGTCGGGATCGCGATCGGCGCGGGGACGGACGTCGCGATCGACGCGGCGGACGCCGTCCTCGTTAAGAGCCGCCTAAGCGACGTCCCCGCCGCGATCCGACTGAGCCGCGTGACGCTTAGGAATATCCGCGAGAACCTCTTTTGGGCGTTTATTTATAACGCCCTCGGGATCCCGCTCGCGGCGGGGGTCTTTACGGCGGCGCTCGGCTGGTCGCTGAACCCGATGTTCGGGGCGGCGGCGATGAGCCTGTCAAGCTTTTGCGTGGTGTCGAACGCGCTGAGGCTCAACTTCTTCGACATAAGAAGCACGAAGCACGATCGGAAGCGAAAGCCGATCAAAAACCAACCGTCGGCGGACGAGACGATCGAAACGACCGAAAAAACCGCCGACGCCGACAAGAAAGGAACGGTAACCGAAATGGAAAAAACAATGAAGATCGAGGGTATGATGTGCGGACACTGTGAGGCGACGGTGAAGAAATGCTTAGAGGCGCTCGAGGGCGTCGCCGAGGCGAAGGTCAGCCACACCGACGGGACGGCGGTCGTTACGCTAAGCGCCGACGTATCGGATGAAACGCTCAAACAGGCGGTCGAGGCACAGGGGTATACGGTATTATGAGCGGTCGGCACAGGCTCGCCGCGCTCCTGTTGAGCTTCTTTTTTGTGACGGCTTCCTCCTGCGCGGCGGGGGAGGAGCAAACGTCGGAGACGGCGGCGGCGACAACGACGACTGCGCCCGCCGAGACAACGACGACCGCCGAGACCGCGCCCGCTCAAACGGCGGAGGCGACCGAAGCCCCGGCGGAGGACACGGAAACGGACGACAGCACGCCTTCCCAAAACGAAAACGAAAGCGAAACGGCGGCGGAGGAGAACGAGGAGGACGAAATGACGCAGGACAGCGAAAAAAAGGTCATCGCGCTGACCTTTGACGACGGACCGAACACGACGACGACGAACGAGGTTCTCGACGTTCTCGAGAAATACGGGATCAAGGCTTCCTTCTTTCTCATCGGGAACAACATCGACGAGGAATCCGCCAAGTCGGTCAAGCGGGCGTATGATATGGGCTGTGAGATCGGGAACCACTCGCGCTCACACTCGTATATGGATAAGATGACGGTCGAGGAGATCGCCGAGGAGGTCGAGAGCGTCAACGAAAAGATCATCGAGATCACGGGCGAAGCGCCGACCTTCTTTCGCCCGCCCTATATCGCGGTGAACGATAAGATGTTCGAGACGATCGAGATGCCGTTTATCGCGGGCTACGGCGCGAACGACTGGGAAGACCGGATCCCCGCCGAGAAGCGCGCCGAGATGGTATTAAGACAGGCGAAGGACGGCGCGATCATCCTCCTCCACGACGCAAAGGGGAACACAAAGACCGTCGAGGCGCTCGACACGATCATTCCCGCGCTCCAAGCGGAGGGCTATGAGTTCGTCACGATCTCCGAGGTCTTTCGCGCGCGGGGCGCAGAGCCGAAGGCACACGATCGGCGGATCTACTCCTTCGCCGAACAGACGCTGATGTACGGTTAATCAAAAAAGGGATAGGGCGCTTTCGCCTTATCCCTTTTTTCTTTTTTATTTTGGGAAGGAGCGCTTTTCGGCGGGGTCTGATCGTATCGGGGGTTATGAGCCGTCGGCGTAGCTTATGCGCTAATACGATACGTACACGCCGTATCAATCACTTGTTTTGATCAATCTTACGACCCGACGCAGTAGGCAGAAATCCCATTGAGCGCTTACGCAAGGCTTACGACCTGACAGCCGCAGACCTGAGGTCAGATGAAAAGTAACAATGGGAACAGAGGGTTCCAAGGGAAATCATTTCCCTTGGTGGACGGGTTCGGGTGAACGCTTTGTTTGCGCCGCGTCCTTGCGGCGCTTGGGGCGTTCACCTGCAAGCATCCTGCTTGCGGGGGCAGCGCCCCCCGATCTCTATCGCTCTCCCCTCTCTTTCAAAAAAATTTCTCGAAATTGTAATTTTGTACAAAATTTATGCTTTACATTTCTTTTGTTTTGTGCTATAATGAATTTATAACATTTTCGGCGAGTCGGGAGGAGGTCTTTTCATGGAAACGCTTTACGGGAAAGACCGACCGCTCGCGCGGCTCGCCGCCTTTCGGCGGTCGGGGCGCTTTCCCCACGCGCTGATGTTCCGAGGGGAGAAGGGCGTGGGTCGCGGCGCACTCGCCGACTATACGGCGGCGCTCCTCCTTTGCGAGAGGGGCGGCGAAGCGCCATGCGGCGAATGTATCGCCTGTCGTAAGGTCGCGGCGCGTATCCACCCCGACGTGATCTATCCGTTAAACGCCGAAGAAAAAGGAAGGTATACCGTCGAGCGCCTTCGCGGGCTGATCGCCGACTGTTATAAGCGCCCGAACGACGGCGAGCTTCGTATCTGTATCTTTGAGGATATCGACGAGATGAGCGAGCTTTGTCAGAATACCCTTCTGAAATTTATCGAAGAACCGCTCGTCTTTAACCGCTGTCTTTTCACGGCGGAAAAAAGCTCGGCGATCCTCGAGACGGTGCACTCCCGCGTGACCGAGATCGACGTCGAACCGGCGGGGCACGAGGCTTGTCTTACGGCGCTCGCGGCGAAGGGGATCGGGCGCGAACGCGCGGAGGAGCTTTTTGGGCTATACGGCGGGAACATCGGGAAATGTCTCGACGGCGAAAAGGACGAGAACGCCGCCGCCCTCTTAAAGACCGTCGCCGAGATCGCCGAGGCGCTTTATATGGGGCGGGAGTACGACTGCGCGGCGCGGTTCGCCGCCTTTAAGAGCCGAGACGAGCTGGGCGCGGCGCTCGGCTGTCTCTCCGAGCTTTTCGCGGCGGCGGCGGTCGCCTTGAGCGGCGGCTCGTCGGACGGCGGGGCGCTCTCGGGTCAGGTAAAAAAGCTCGCGGCGAAGCTCAAGCTCTCGACCGCCGACGCGCTTTACGCGGCGTCGACGCGCCTCGCCTCGGCGCTCGAGTTTAACCCGAATGTTTCCCTTTTCGCCGCTCATTGCTGTGAAACGCTTTTTACGGTACTCGAGGAGGGTATTTAAACGGGGAGTACGAACGCCTTCCGTAAAAAAACAAAAACAAAAGCAAGAGAAAAAAGCCCCTTTTTTGGAAAGGAATCAGAAATATTATGACTGAAATTATCGGCGTGCGCTTTAGGGAAGTGGGGAAGGTGTATTACTTCTCCCCGGGAAAAAACAGGTTCTCGATCGGCGCTCGCGTGATCGTCGAGACCGCGCGCGGGACGGAATGCGGCGAGGTCGTGATCCCGAACCGTATGATCGCGGACGAGAGCGTCGTCGCCCCCCTAAAGCCCATTCTCCGCCCGGCGTCGGCGGAGGATATGAGCGTGATCCGTCGGAACGAGGAAAAGGAAGCCGAGATCATGAAGGTCTTTATCCAAAAGATCGAGGAACACGGACTAAGTATGAAGCCGATCGACATCGACTATACCTTTGACGGGAGTAAAATTTTATTCTACTTCACCTCCGAGAGCCGTGTGGACTTTCGCGAGCTCGTAAAAGACCTCGCGGCGATCTATCGGACGCGGATCGAGCTTCGCCAGATCGGGGTACGCGACGAGGCAAAAATGCTCGGCGGTCTCGGGATCTGCGGGCGACCCTTTTGCTGCGCGAGCTTCTTGGGCGAGTTTCAGCCCGTCTCCATTAAAATGGCGAAGGAACAGTCCCTCTCGCTCAATCCCTCTAAAATTTCGGGGACCTGCGGGCGGCTGATGTGTTGTCTAAAATACGAACAGGACTCTTATGAGGCGCTATTAAAGATCACGCCGAAGGTCGGCGCGACCGTCAACACCGCCGAGGGGAAGGGAACGGTCGAGGACGCGAATATCCTCACCGGGATCTTAAAGGTCAAGCTCGATAAAAACCCCGACGCGCCCCCGCTCCAGGTCAAGCGCGAGGAGGTTAAGCTCTTAAAGGACGGTCGTATCCGCGTCAACCGCGACGAAATGGCGGCTTTTAAGGGGCTAGAGGATTAGCGGGAAATCACCCGGTTCTTACTCCTTCACAAAATACGCATAAACGCCACGGCGAGAGAAAGGAGATCGTTTTATGGAAACCCTATCCATTCCACAGAGCTATCGCGATACGCTGATCGAGATGATGTCGTCCGATAAGGACGCGGTTCATTTCCTTTGGGACTGTAACGCGGGGAAGACTTTTTCGATCGGGGAGGAGCTTTTTAAGGGCGAGGTCTCCGACCCGCTCGACTACTTCCGCGAAAAAGGTCTGATCCACGAGAGCTCGCTCGCGGCGTTCAACGTTTTCAGCGCACAGGTCGAGGAGGGGATTCTCGGCGGCTCGGAGCGCGGTAACCTCGGGATCGACGTGATGATGCGCCTGACGGAGGACGGCGAGTTTGAGACGGTCCATTTTTATATGCTCTTTCTCCGCGATCCCTTCGGGCGGATCACCTATGTCCACGGGAATATCCGCCCGTATACCCAAAAAGAGGTATTCGATAAACAGGTATTAAGCGTTTTTACCTCGGATAAAGCGCCTCAAATTTATACAAAGCGTATCCGCGAGATGATGAACCGCCACCCCGACGAGGAGATCGCGTTTATCCAGTTTGACGTTGAGCGCTTTAAGATGATCAACGAGATCCACGGGGTCGAGGTCGGTGACGAGCTTTTAAAATTCATCAACGACTCCCTCGGCGTGGTCTGTACCGAGGAACAGCCCTTTTGTCGCTTAACGGCGGACGTATTTATGATCGTGACCCCCTTCGCGAGCGACGAGGAGCTTGTCGCGCTGATCCGTCGGATCGAGAGTATGCTGAGCGGGTATAAGGGGATCGAGTACCGCCTCGTCTTCGGCGTGGCGATCGCGGAGGATCGGACGATCCATACCCGACGTCACGGCGATAACGCGAGTCTCGCGCGTCAGCTCATCAAGGGGAACGCCCTCAACAACGTCGGCTTTTATAACGGGCGGATGAAAAGCGAGCTCCATAAAAAACAGACGATCGAGGAGGATATGCAAAAGGCACTCTTAAATAACGAATTCGTTATGTACCTCCAGCCCAAGCATTGTATCTCCACCGGGAAGATCATCGGCGCGGAGGCGCTCGCGCGGTGGATCCACCCCAAAAAGGGAATGATCTCGCCCGCCGACTTTATCCCCGTTTTTGAGGAGAACGGCTTTATCCTAAAGCTCGACCAGTTCATTTGGGAGAGCGCCTGTAAAAAATTAAGGATGTGGCTCGACGCGGGGATCGACAACGTACCCGTCTCGATCAATATCTCGTGCGAGTATATCCGTACCTTTGACATCGCGAAGGCGATCTCGGAGCTTATTGAGAAATACGCGATCCCCGCGCGGCTCCTCGAACTCGAGATCACCGAGTCCGCCGAGGCGGCGGGGATCGAGGAGGTCGTCTGGAAGCTCAAGGACGCGGGCTTTACGATGCTGATGGACGATTTCGGCTCGGGCTATTCGTCGCTCAATATGCTTAAAACGACGCCGTTTGATATTCTGAAGATCGATCGGAGCTTCCTCTCCCAGTTTATGGAGTCGGAGCGCGGGCGTAAGATTATCTCTCATACGATCTCGATGTCTCGGGACATCGGGCTCGGGATCGTCGCCGAGGGCGTCGAGACGATCGAACAGGCGAAATTTCTCCGCGACTGCGGCTGTGATACGGCTCAGGGCTTCTTTTACTCTAAGCCGATCCCCGCCGACGAGTTTGACCGCCGCTTATTCGAGATCAACGGGGTAAAGGCTTAGTTTTGTGAAATAAAATTCGCCGATAGCGGTACTTTGGGATAAGCGTTCGCTATCGGCGCTTTATTTTCTTTTGTGAAGGGTGCTTGGGTTCGATTTTAGTCGAAGAGGGCGGCGAAATCGGCACGCCCGGAAAGGAGACGCTATGATCGCCGAGATCCTTCCGCCCGACGGGGTCAAGATCGGGGAAAAAATACTTCGGCTCGGGGACTCAAAATGCCACCTGGAGAAGCTCTTTGGTCAGCCCGACTTCGCGCGGTATCACGATTCCTTTTACTTCGGCGGAGCGCTTCGCGTCTCGGTCTTTGAGCTGGGTACGGTCGATCGGATCGCCTTCCCGCTCGGGGCGGACGGCGACCCGTCGCCGTCGCTCTATGGGGTCGATCTCTTTCGCGCGGAGATCGACGGCTTTCTCTCCCTTCATCGGGCGGAGATCGGCGATATGACCGTTTCCGAGGACGGGAAGGTCTATCGCCTTCCGCGCCTCGGGCTGACCCTCTCGCGCGAGGTCACGCCCGCCGAGGTCGAGGAAATGTTTCGCGTCTATACGGGGAAGAAAAAATTTCTGACCGACGCGGATCGGGCGTATGAGATCGCCCGCGCGAGCCGCTGGAGCTACCTCGAGATAGCGGGGGAGGATCGACCCCCGATCAAAGGGGATCGGGGGTAAAAAAGTCGCGCCGCCGCGCCTCCTCTAAAAGCCGGGGCTGAATTTCCGGGTACGTCCAATTCGTCGGCGGCTCGTCAAACAGCTCGATCTTTTCGATCTCATAGCGAAGCTCCTCCTCAAAAGCGTCCACCCGCGCGAAATAGAGCATCCCAAAGGTCTCCTCACCGTCAAAATTGTCGGGAGCGGTCACGGAATAGACGCAGATCGGCTCGATTTCGTACTTGACCGCGCCCGTTTCCTCGTACAGCTCTCTTTTCGCCGCGTTCAAGATCGTCTCGCCCTTTTCGCGATGTCCGCCCGGGATCTCGTAGGTGTCGCGATCCCGGTGCTTGCAGAACACCGTCCTTCCGCGATACGCCGTCACGATCACGGCGAATTTCAGTAGCTCGTCCGCGACCTCCTCGTAAAAGCGGATTTTAGGGCTTGTTGTCACGTCGTATCGCGCTCCCTTCCGTTACGCCTCGCTCGGCTCAGTCCCTGAGATCGATATAGCGGGTCTTGATCTCCTGCTCGTGATACGCGCCCGCGTAGGAGGCGATCGGCTGATCGACGCGCTCAAAGCGCCGGTCGCGGCGGTCATAGACGAAGGTCGCGTTGTTCCATGGGTTTCCCGTCCCGAAGGTGATATATTTCCTGCCGATGATTTGGAGCAATCCCCGTTGATAAATTTCCCAAGCGTCGGGGACGTCGGCTAAGATCGTCGGATCGGCGCAAAGGAGCGCCGCCAGCTCCTCGTTCGGCTCGACCGACCCGACGATGAAACATTCCCGCGCCGCGAGGTCGTAGAGGATCGGCTCAAAAAAGCTCCAGCCGTACCCGCCCAGTAATATCCCGCTCGACGCGTCGAGCGAGAGCGGACCGCCCGACAGCTCGAGCTTCGGCTTATCCCCCGCGAAGGAGTAGAGCGCGCCTCCCTGACCGCCTTCGTTATGTCCGAAGCCGAACAGCGCAAAGATCGAGAGATCCCCGCCGTCGGAACATAAAAGCCGAAATTCGCCGTAATCCTGACGACAGGCGTCGTAGAGGATCGTCGCTTCGCCGTCCGCGCTCACATAGACGGGGATATGATAATCCGTGCTACCCGACCAGTCCAGCTCCGTCTCCGGGAGGGCGGTACGAAGGAGGATCAGGCTCGCCTCGCGCTCGCCGTCAAAGCGGGCGCGGAAGGACTTCACCACCTCGGGCTTTAGGACGAGCTCGGGCGCGGCGCTCGGGTCGAGATAGCGCCCGCGCGCGGCGAGGAAGTGTTCTTCCATTCCCTCGGTACAGGTCAGCTCCCCGTTTTCGTAGGAGAAAAATTCCTTCAGTTCCCCGATCGTTTCCGCATAGAGCTCGGACTTCCGATACGCCGCGACCGCGATCTCGATCGCGGCTTCGTCCGCTTGGGGATAGGAGAGGTCGCCGATCGCGTAAAACCCGCAATAGTCTATCTCCTCAAATTCCGGGAGGCAGTCGGAGAGGCGAAAGTCCTCGGGGAGCTCGGGCGCTTCGTCCGGGTCGCTCTCCTCCCCCTCGGTCGGGGAAGTCGCCGCCGTCTCCGCCTCGGTCGCGGCGGGGGAGGAGGCGGGGGTCTCCGCGCCTTCCTTAAAAGAAGGCGCGGAGAACTCGACCTCGCCCCCTTTTTGACAGGCGGCGAGGATCGCGAGCGATAAAAACGCGGCGAAAAGCCTTACGGCGCGTTTTTTTATTTGAGGGATCTTTGTGTTCATCTTCGTTCGTCTTTCTATGGAAGGTCACGCGCCCGCTTCGCCCGTATGCGCCTTTCGCCAGTCGGAGTTGGAGACAAATTCCTCGATAAAAAGCTCGTTCTCCTTCTGCTCCGCCGCGCGGTATTCCTCGAGCTGGTGTTCCTCGAGCTTATCGAGCTTTGAGACCTCCTGGGTCGCCTCGACGACCCGCTCGAGCTGGCGCTCGATCTCGCGGTCTTTTAAGAGGATCTGGTGGCGCTTTAGGTGAAGCTCCTGCTGCTTCGCGGAGATATAGCGCTTATGAAGGGAGATCTCGAGCGGGGTCGTCCCCTTTGTGTACAGCTCGCTCAACTCGCGGTTGAGCCGCGCGAGCTCCTCTAAAATGCTCTCCAGCTCCGCCTGTAGGCGGTTTCGCTCCCCGCGAAGCTGAGCGAGCGTTCCCTTTTCGGTCTCGAGCGTCTGTTCGCGGTACTGTTTCAGGCGCTCCAGGGTGAATTCAAATTTTTTCAAAACCGACCGTCTCCTTTATCGGATCACCTCGGGAGTTCCCGAGGTGGTCTATTCTACGGCTTCCTTTAGAAGTCGGATCGTATCGTCTAAGGAAAAGCTCTCGTGGGTCGCCTGCATCAAAAATCCGTTGATCCGATCGATCTTATTGATCGCCTCGTCGAGCTTTGGGTTCGTCCCCGCCTTATACGCGCCGATCGAGATGAGGTCGACGTTAGAGTTATAAAGCGCGAGGAGGTTTCTGAGCTTATTCGCCGCGTCCTTATGCGGCTCGTCACAGATGATCGACATTAAACGCGAGACGCTCGCTAAAATATCGATCGCGGGGTAGTGGTTTTGCGCCGCGATCTTACGCGAGAGGACGATATGACCGTCGATGATCCCGCGGACGGTATCGGCGATCGGCTCATTCGTATCGTCGCCCTCGACGAGGACGGCGTAGATCCCGGTAATGCTCCCCTTCTCGAAGCAGCCCGCCCGCTCGAGGAGCTTGGGGAGCGCCGAATAGATCGACGGCGTATAGCCCCGCGCGATCGGCGGCTCGCCCGTCGACAGCCCGACCTCGCGGTTCGCCATCGCGAAACGCGTCAGGTTATCCATCATAAGGAGGACGTCCTTCCCTTGGCTCATAAAATACTCCGCGATCGCCGTCGCGGTCATCGGGCATTTCGCCCGCATCATCGCGGGCTGATCCGAGGTCGCGACGACGACGACCGACCTCGCCATACCCTCGTCGCCGAGATCGTTCTCGATAAACTCGCGAACCTCGCGTCCCCGTTCGCCGACGAGCGCGATGACGTTGATGTCCGCCTTGACCTTTCGCGCGATCATCCCCATAAGGGTGCTTTTCCCGACCCCCGAGCCGGCGAAGATCCCGATCCTTTGTCCCTTCCCGAGAGTAAGAAGCCCGTCGATCGCCTTAACGCCGAGCTCGATCGGCTCGGCGATCTTTGGGCGGGTGAGCGGGTTGACGGGGATCCCGTTGATCGAGATGCTGTCGGTATAGTCGATCGTCCCGCCGTCGTCGATCGGGTTCCCGATCGCGTCGATGATCCGCCCGATGAGGGCGTTCCCCGTTTTGACCATAAGCTTATCGCCCGTATTATCGACGATACTCCCGGGTCCGATCCCCTCAATATCGGTATACGGCATTAAGATGACCTTATCGGACTGAAAGCCGACGACCTCGGCGCGGATATAGTCCTTTAGATCCTTTGTATAAATGCGGCAGACGTCCCCGATGCTGCATTCCGGTCCGCTCGACTCGATCGTCATACCGACGATCTTCTCGATCTTTCCCAGATAGCGATAGGGGTCGAGCGTGTCGATCTCGTCTTTAAAATCCTTTAAACTCATGCTTCCTCGCCGCCCTCTTCCGCTTCCGCGTCCGTTTCCTCGTCCTGCGGCTTCGCGCGCTTCGCCTGTAAGAGGTCGGTGAGCGCTTGGTCGCGATACTTTCGCTTCCCGAGCTGTTCGATCATTTTGAGCTGGGTCGATACGCCCGCGTCGGTGATCTCAGAGCCGCTGTCGATCAAGAGCGTCCCTTGGGGCGCGTCCTTTAAAAGCTCGATCTCGATGAGCGCGTCGCTTCGGAAAATTTCCTTTAAAAGCGCCTCGTCGATCTCCGCCTCCTCGGATATATCAAGCTGAGAGAGCGTAATCTTGATATTTTTAGCGCTCCGATAGCGCTTCCCCGCCGCGCGGAGCATTTTTGTGATGACCGCCTTGTCCTTTTGCTTGAGACTGCCGAGCGTGACCTTTTGGGCGATCTCAAAGATCGTATCAAAAAGGGCGTGTTCGTATTCGAGGAAGATCTGCTCCTTTTGGGCGGTGACGCTCTCCGCCTCGGCTTTGAGCGCGACGAGCGTTTCCTTACATTTTTTCAGCGCGCTGACATACCCCTCCTCATGCCCTTGGGTATACCCCTCGTCATAGCCCTGCTTCTTTCCCTCGACCTTCGACTCCGCCTTGATCCGCTCGCCCTCGGCGCGGGCTTTTTCGACCGTTTCCCTCGCGGCGGCTTTGGTTTTTTCATAGATTTCCTCGGCTTTTTCCTTCGCGCGGGTGATAAAAAGCTCCGCCTCCTGCTCGTACTGCTCGCGGAGCGCCTCGTATTCTTCGACGAGCTTGCTCCGCTCGAGCGCCGCCTCCTCGGGGCTTACGCGGTCGATCGACGGCTCCGCCGGCGGTTCGGGCTTCGGCGGCTCGATCTGAGCCGTCGGCTTTTCCTCCTCCGCCGTTTCCTCTTCGCTCTCGTTTGGGGAAGGCGCGGCTTTCGCCCCGTCCTCCGCGATCTCCGCCTCGGCGGTCTCCGTCAGCTCTTCCGCTAAAAACGGCTCGTCGATCGGGGTACACTCTCCGCTCACCGTCCGAAGCGGCGAGACCGCCTCGGAATGAACGCCGTAGACCGTCCGCATGACGGGCGCGTCGTCGTTCGTCGATACGGGGACATAGCCGTAGCCGTATCCGCCTTTGATTACTCCTCCCGTCATGGTTTGTCCTCCCGTAAATTCATCATACCGATTTTTTGCTGTAAAATGCCGCGAAAAGATCATCGCGAGACTGCGCTTACTCGATACAGCCTCGCCCCGCGCTCACACTTCACTAAATCCCCCAAAACCGTGAAAATGCCGCGAATCGGAACTCGCGGCATTTCTCGGCGCGTTCCGCCAAGCTTAGGCAATAATATCGTCTCCGCCGCCGCCCTTTGAGATCGTGACGACGCCCTCGTCCTCGAGCCGCCGAATGATCGCGACGATACGCTGCTGTGCCTCCTCGACGTCGCGCATACGGATGTTGTGGAGATACTCGACGTCGGTCTGGGTCGATTCCTTGCTTCGCGCGGACATATTCGCGTAGATGACCTCGGCGACCTCGGCGGTCGAGCCTTTGATCGCGATGGCGAGATCCTTGGGGTCGACCTGAGGGATAAACGCCTGGATCGAGGTCGAGTCGAGGTTGACGATATCCTCGAATACGAACATCTTTTGTCTGATCTCCTCGGCGAGTTTGGGGTCGCGGAGATTGAGCTCGTCAAAGATGAATTTCTCGGTCGAGCGCTCGACCTTATTGAGTACGTCGGCGATATAGTTTACGCCGCCGACATCCATGCTTTCCGTCGTCGCGAGATTCGCGAATTTCTTCTCGAGCGTTTTTTCGATGCTCTTGATTACGTCCGGCGAGGCGGATTCCATTTTCGCGATCCGCTCGACGACCTCGATCCGCGTATCCTTCGGAAGCTCGGAGAGGATCGCCGAAGCCTGGTCGCTCCGCGCATAGGAGAGGATCAGCGCGATCGTCTGAGGGTGTTCGTTTTGTACGATCGCGAGGAGGTTTTTATAGTCCGCCTTACGGACGAAGGCGAACGCCTTCGTTTTGAGCTGCTTCGTGATCCGCTCGAAAAGCGCCGCCGCCGCCTGAGGACCGAAAGCCTTCTCGAGGATCTCGCGCGCGTATTCCACGCCGCCCTCGGCGATGACCTTTTGGGTCAGACATACCTCATAGAAATCGTTTAATACGTCGTCGATGACCTCGGTCGGCCAATAATCCATTTTCGCGACCTCGAGCGTGAGCTTTTCGATCTCTTCGTCGGTGAAATATTTAAAGACGCTGGAGGCGTTCTCGGTCCCGAGCGCGGAGATCACGAGCGCCGCCTTTTGGAGTGCGCCGATCTCCGCCGCCGAGGTCGGCGCGGACTGTTTTTGCTCTGCCATATGTAGTACCGTTCCTTTCGTATCGAGGTATTGATACCGCCATTTTTTTAAACCCCCGAGGCTTTCGGGTCTCCCGGGAGGGGCGGGACAGTACGCCTGCCCTAAATAAGATCGCGCTTATCACTCGTCCCCGCGCATCCAATTTCGGATCAGCTGAGCGACGATCTCGGGGTTCGTCTTTGAAAATTCGCGGATCTCCCGCTTTAATACGTCCTCGCGGGTCTCCGTCCGCTCGCCCGATAGGCTTTGGATCTCAAAGTCCTCCGCATATTCTCCGCCGTAAGCGCCGCCGTGTTCCTTCATATCGTCGTCCTCTGTATCGTTGTCCCTTTCGTTCGCCGCCGTCGCCGCCATCGCCATCGCCGCCGCCCGTCTCGCCTTCGCCCGCTTTTTACTTGAACTCGAGGCGAAAAGCGCGATCGCGAGGAGGATCAAAAGCAGTACGCCGAGCGCGATGATCAGGAAGATCAGCGCGTTTCGCTCGCCCTGGACGACGATCGTCCCGTCGTCGCCAAAGCCGTCGCCGCTCGAGCCGGACGTCCCCTCTAAGCGGAAGGGGTACGCCATAAACGAGACGCGGTTAAGATCCGCGCCGATCGCGGTCGCGATCACACTCTGCCAGCTCTCGATGTCCGCTTGGGATAGCCCCGTCGCGTCGACGACGACCGTCGCCGAGATGTTGTCATAGCTATAGCCGTCCTTCTCGACCTGGCGGATCTCCTCGTTGACGAGGTATTTGATCTGCCTTTGCCATTCCCAATAGATGTCGTCGCCCTCGCCGACCTGGAGCGTCGGGTAATCGGGCGAAATATCCGCGTCGACCGCCGTACCGACTTCGCCGCCGACCGCCGCTGTTCCGCCGCCGGCGGAGACGGCGTTCTCCTCGCTGACCATACCGCCGCGATTTCCCTCCTCGTCGACCGAGGGGGTATATTCCTTCTCTTGTAGGACTTCTTTATTATAATTGAGCTGGACGTCGACCCCGACGCGATAATCGGGGAAAACGCCGTCGAAAATTTCCGTGAGCTTATCCTTTAGGATCGCCGTGATCGAGTTTTGGACGTCGAGCCGCTTATAATAGAGCTCGATCTCGTCCTTGTCCGCCTCGACGATGATCTCGTCGGTCGTAAGGAGAACGCCCGTCCCGTCGGTCACGGTGATATTCTCCTCCGTCAGCCCCGGAACCGCCGTCCGAACGAGGTGATAGATCCCCTCGATCGTCGGGACCGTGAGGGTCTCGCTCGTCTGGAGGACGACCGAGGCGCTCGCCTCCTTGACCTGTCCCGAGCCGATCACATAGTTATCGTCGGGCGGGATGTTTAAGATCACGATCGCCGAGTCGACTCCCTGATAGGTCGCGAGGGTCGCGCGAAGGTTCTCTTGGAGCTGTTGAACCTGTTTGACCTGTTTATCCGTCTCGGTCGAAAAAAGCCCGATCCCCTCGTCCCATACGTTATAGTTAAACGCCGATTTTGGGTAGCCGAGGATACTGAGCCGGACGCGTAGGTCCTCTACCACGTCCTCGGGGACGATAATATCGCCCCGCCCGTTAATGGTAACGTCCGACGTACCGAGATCGTTTTGGATCACGGAAAGGATCTCCGACGCCTCCTCTTGAGAGGCGCCGCTATAAAGAACGGCTTTACCCGTATTGTTCGCGAGGATCGCGACGATCACCGCCGAGGCGACGACGACGCCGAGAACCGCGAAAAAGATAATATGCCCCTTCCGCCCGATCTCGGTCCATTTCGTTTTTACCGTTTCCAAGACCTTTCCGAAGGTTTCCTTTAATTTATCCATCTATCTTCGCTCCGTTACTGTGAAAATGCTCGTTCCATACGTCGACACGCTTAGATGCTCATCTGCATGATCTGATTATATGCGTCGACCGCCGCGTTTTTAACATTCACAAAAAGCTCGGTGGCGATCTGAGCCTTCGCGATATTCATCTGAACCTGTTCGAGACTGTCGGTATCGCCGAGCATAAGGTTGATCATATCTTGATTACGGACGGCTTGCGCCTCCTCGGCGTTTGTCCAAAGCCCGAGGATCGCGTCGAGGAACGTCGGCTCATCCGTTTGCGCCGCCGCGACTGCGTTGTCCTTGGGCGCGAACGCGCGCTCGACCGATTCGAGCGGGGTGATCGTCGAGGATAAGGGTACGATATACATAAAGAATATTCCGACCTTTCTATGTAAAATATAAAGTGTAAATTTTTATTGACCGATCGTGAGCGCCTTTTGGGCGATGGTCTTTAGGCTGTTAAAGATCGTGAGGTTAGAGGAATAAGATTGGATCGCGGCGAGCGCGTCCATTTGTTCCTCGGGGACGTCGACATTCGGGAGGTAATAATAACCGTCCTCGTCGGCGTCGGGGTGGGTCGGGTCATAGACGGGGGTTGGGGGCGTTTCGTCCTCGACGATCTGAGTCAAGAGGACGCCCTCGTTTTTAAATTCGCGATCCTTCCCCGCGAGCCCGCGAAGCTCGTTGAGCCGATCGGCGACCATCGAGCGAAAGACGATCCCGCTGTCGCGGTCGTTGACGACCGATTTATTCTCCATAAAAACGACGACCTGTCGTACATAGGGCGTACCGTCCTCGGTACGGGTCGTTTCGGCGTTCGCGACGTTTTGGGCGATCACGTCGAGCCGTGTCCGTTGGGCGATCATCCCCGATACGGCGATGTCGAGATTACTTAAAAAGGCCATACGCTTCTTCCTTTCTATAGGCTACACCGCATAATTATTGTCGTTCGAGTGGCAGTCAGATTTTTCGTCAGATTGTATAAATTTTATGCAGGAAGGCTGACGCCTTTCAAAGAAAATTTGTGCAATATGGCGGAAAATATGGCTGTCAATCGGACGGCAAAGCCGCAGGCGGTAATTGTGCGGTGTTGCCTATATAGCGATGTTTATTTTTTAGGGCAGGCGTGCGCCCCGCCCGGCTTTGTTAAAGCTTGGGAGTTTAGCTCCGGCTCATCGCGGTACGGAGCATATTAAACTCGGCGTTGATCTGATTGATGACCGCCTGATACTGATAGGCGTTTTTGACGAGGAGCGCCTGTTGGGTGTCGGCGTCGACGTTATTCCCGTCGGGCTGATCCTTTGTCTTATCGTCGACATAGACGGTCGACTCGAGGGCGATCCGCTTTTTCCCGGTCGCCTTCCCGTTTTTATCGAGTTCGTCCTTTAAGACGCCCGCGAAGTAGAGATACTTACACTTATAGTCGGGCGTATCCTGGTTCGAGAGATTATGGGCGATAACGCTCTGCTGTTGAGAGAGGAGCTTGATCCCCTGTTCCATAACTTGGAACGCGGTGGAGTTAAAAAGATCCATAAAAACGAGCCTCCGTATTTTCTCTTAGACCTGTGTCTCCGAGCGGGAGACAAAATTTCACGTATACATTATACTACATTTTTTTCCGTTTTTCAATGCTTTTTAAAAAATTTTCTCAAAATGGTCAATTTTTCCACTCGCGACTGTAGTCAAAGCTCTCGGGGAGGACTCTTGACTTAGGCTTACGGCGGATAAAATCCGCCTCGCGAAAGACATAGGGCTTTGGCGCGGGGAGCGCGTCAAAGCGCTTTTTCGCGGCATTGATCGCGTCCGCCGCGCGTTTCGCGCTCCCGAATACGTCCGGGATCTTAAGGCGATCCTCTTTTATATAGCCCGCCATATTCAGATAGGGGCGATCAAACTCAAAGTCGCCGTTCCGGAGGTGATAGCCGAGGTTGTCGCTGTTCATACAATAATGGCGAAGCTCGCCGGTGATCACGACCGTCCGACGCTCGGTCTCGACGGCGGTCAGGGCGGCGTAGGGGAGATAATAAACGTCCCTTACGATAATACGCTCACCGCCGACGCGGTATTCGCCCGCATACGAGCTGTAGACCATCCCGCGTAGGCGAAGGTCGAGATAGGTATAGCGGCTTCGGCGGCGGATATAGCGCCCAAAAGCCTCCTTGGCGATCAGACAAAAGCTCAGCCCAAAAAGGACGGCGGCGGCGATCACGGCGAGCATACGGAGGATCACGTCGCCGTCCGGCGCGGTACAATAGTTAAAGATCAGGATCAAAAACGCCGCGACACAGACCTCGGCGCAAAGCACCGCCGCGCAGAGGATCAGATTTTTTCGCCGCCTGAGCGTCGGGGCGGGAGCCCAGTGAAAGTATGTCCGCATAAAGCCCGTCCCTCCTTTACAAAAGATCGCTTTTCACATACCATATTATAACGCGAAATGTCGAAAAAGTCAAATAAGACCCGCTTCGGTGAGGCTCGGCGAAGCCGCCCTTCACAAAAAATCAACAAAAATTTTAGGGGAAAAAGCGCGGACTCTTGAATATTTTCGTGAACTTGCATAAAAATCGGGTGGAAACAATCGGATATTCGGCGAAAAAATTGTGCAAGATACCGATTATTTTTTCGGAAAGGCGGTTTCCCCGTATTTTCCGAAAAAATTTTGCCGAGTGGTATTGACTTTTTTGTGCATTTTAATGTATAATTAGAAATAAGAGCATACGCCCGAGAAGCTTCGCGGGCGAATATTGAGAGGAGGGGGAGCTATGCTGGATCGAGATCGGATCATAAAGGTGGAGCTTACCTCGGCGGCGGGAGAAATACTGATCCGGGCGGATAGAGATCAGCTCTCTTACCCAAAAATGTTTGTCAACGATATGCCCTCGGACAATATCGTTATTATAAAGGGAAAGGACCTCCCGACCCTAAGCCTCGGTCAGAGCGTCTTTTTGGTCGCTTATATGAAGAGCGGAGATCGCGTCCGCTACGGCGGGTCGATCGGGCTGTCGCTACCGCATCAGACGAATGTCCGGCTCATCGGCGATCTCGGGACGGTGATGCCCGAGCGGCGGCGCTATTTTAAGGTCGACACCGACCTGAACTGTATCGTGAACGGCTTTACACGCGCGGGCGAGGAGTATGAATATGAGATCCCGCTCGCCGCGGTCATCCGAAATATCAGTATCGGCGGGATCTTTTTAATGTGTACCAACCAAAAATTTTCGATCGGCGATACGCTTTATGTTAATTTTAAGGTCGAGGGCGAGCTGATCCGCGTCGAGGCGCGCGTCTTACGCGAACAGCGCGGCGAGGACGGCGGGATCGAGGGCTATGGCTGTCAGTTCATCAATACCGACGCGAGCCTCGAGGAACAGTTCGCCAAGCTCGTCAACGACATCCAGCTCAAAAGGCGGGGCGAGGAGCTCGAGCGTACCCGCGACCGCTTAGACGCGAGGGATCGCTGAGACCTCGCGGTTATTTCCGTTTATCCGGGGTCTCGCGAGGGATCTCCCGAATATATTTGGTACATGGCGCATAAGCGCCATAGGAAAGGAATGGTTTTGACATGAATATTAAGGTTAAAACGTCTCTGAGAGTGATCTTAATCGGCGTAGCGGTACTTCCGCTCTTGATTTTAGCGCTCGTTTCGTCGCTTCAGATCTTTAGCTTTTCCTCAAAAATGATCGCTCAGGAGGCGGGGACGGCGGGTTATGCTTACAGCGCGGGCGTCGGTAATCTCGCCGTCGGCTATCTCGACGATACGCGGACGCTGAGCGCGCTCAGCGTGATCCGTACCGCGATCCCCGACCTAAACTCGGTAAAGACCGAGGTCGAACAGATCCGTAAAAGCTTTACGACCGATCGAACGGGCGTCCTCGACGTCGCGATCTTAAACGGCGACGGTAGCATCGTAAACGACGGGATCGGCTCGGGCGCGGGCGTTCACTTTTTCGCCTTTGACGAGAGCTGGAGCGCGAAGCCGGACGCTTTCGCGACGGGCTTTTATGAGAATAACGCCGAATACGGCGAAAGCGTTTTTGTGACCGCGAATAAGGCGGGCGACGGCTATGTCGCCTGTGTCGTGAGCGCCTCGGCAATCAGCGACTATCTCGCGCGGTGTACATATCTCTCAAACGGGATGATCTGTGTCTCGGACGCGTCGTCGATCCTCGGCTTTAACGGTACGCCGATCAGCTCGCTCTCCGCCTCGGGTCTGACCGACTCGATCGGCTCTCGGATCTCGTCGATGATCACCGAGAATTACGCCAATAACTACAGCAGCTTGGACGACCCCACCTATCTCGGCGCATACGGTAAGATCTCGGGGACGGATTGGGTATGGCTCTCGCTCTACTCGACCTCCGCCGCGAACAGCGCGGTCTCGATGGTCTTTATCGTCGGTCTCGTCGTCCTCCTCGCGCTTGCCCTGATCAGTAGCCTCGTACTCCTCCTTATGGTACAAAACGTGGTCAACCCGATGTTGAATATGATCGACACGATGAAGGAGATCAACTCGGGAAATCGCGATCAGCGGATCGACACCTCGGTGATGAAGCGGGAATTTGGGCGTATCTCGGATACCTTTAACACGATGATGGACGAGGCGCTCTTGAGCGAGGAGCTCCATAAGACCGTATCCGACCTGTCGGATAATATGCTCTTTGAGTACGACTTCACCAAGGAGACGCTTTTTGTCTCGAATAATTTTAAGGAAAAGATCGGCGCTCCTGCGGCGGGCGCGACCCTCAACAACGGGAAATTCATCGACTCGACCATGAACGAAAAGGACGCGGAGCAGTATAAGCGCGATATGAACACCCTTCTCAAAAATAAGGACGACATCGGCGGCGAGTATCGGATCAAGGACGCGAACGGGAAGGATTTTTGGGTCGCGATGCGCGCCCACTGTATCACCGACCGTCTCGGCGAGATCCTACGCGTGATCGGCGTATTTACCGACATCCACGCCGAAAAGACGGCGACCTTAAAGTTAGCGGAGCGCGCGAGCTTTGACTTCCTCTCTCAGCTCTATAACCGTAACACCTTTGAGCGCGAGTTTCAGGCGGAGCTCGAGCGGAGCGCGAATAAAAAGATCGCGGCGCTCTTCCTCGACGTCGACGACTTTAAGTTTATCAACGACCGCTACAGCCATGCGGTCGGCGACGAGGTCATTCGCTATGTCGCGGACGTTATTAAGGGGAAGGCGGGCGAGACCGGCTTCGCGGGGCGCTTTGGCGGCGACGAATTTGTCCTTTGTGTCTCTGACCCCAAGATGATCGAGAATGTCGAGGTTCTCTCGATGGATATTATCGACGATCTTTATAGCGGTTATTATTCCAAGTCCGTCGATTCGACGCTCAATATCAAGGCGAGTATCGGGATCGCGATCTATCCCGACCACGGGACGGACGGGCGGACGCTGATCGCCTGCGCGGATACGGCGATGTACTTCGTAAAGAAAAACGGAAAAGCGAACTATCATATCTACGACCCGAGCGACGAGGAAACGACCATGGGCGCGCACACATTATAAAACCAAGCCAAATCTCTCGCCGCACCGCGAAAAGTGCGGCGAGGTGTTTTTGTGAAGGCGCGGGACGCGGCGGGTTCAAGTCCGCGTCACCAAGCTGATCGAGGGGAGCGCGCTCTATGGCGGGACGGTTTATCGCGCGGAGAGGGACGAGCGGGTTTCGCGCGGGAAGCTTCGCCGTCGATCGCGAGATGGTTCGTTTACGCCGAAACGGAGGCGCGGCACGCCTTCCCTAAAAAATAAAAACGTATCAATCAAAAGAAGGGAGTCTTTAGGATATGGCAAAAATCATCGCGGTCACAAATCAAAAGGGCGGGGTCGGGAAGACGACGACCTGCTCCGCGCTTTGCGGGTGTCTCACCTCGCTCAAAAAAAAGGTTCTCGCGATCGACCTCGACCCTCAGGGGAATTTTAGCTTTAGCCTCGGCGCGGATACCGATAATTCCTATACGATCTATGACGTTTTTAAGGGGCGCGTCGATATTTACGACACGATCCAGCATTGCGACTGTTGCGACGTGATCCCGGCGAATATCCTCCTCTCGGGCGCGGAGCTCGAGCTGACCTCGGTCGGGCGCGAATATATCCTCCGCGAGCATCTGACGGGGATCGCCGATGATTATGACTATATCTTGATCGATACGCCGCCCGCGCTCTCGATCTTAACGATCAACGCCTATACCGCCTCTCATCAGCTCGTGATCCCGATGATCGCCGAGATCCTCTCGCTCCAAGGGATCGCACAGCTCAAAGAGACGATCTTCGCGGTCAAAAAGTATTATAATAAGGTTCTCGAAATTCGCGGGATCGTCCTCAATAAGTATAACCCGCGCCTGATCCTCACTCAAGAGGTCGAGGAGCTCGCGAACATCATCGCGGAACAGCTCGATACCGATGTATTTGAGCAGAAGATCGCGAGCAGCGTCATCATCGCGGAGGCGCCCGCGCACGCGAAAACGATCATCGAGTATGCCCCGCGCTCAAAGTCGGCGCAGGAATATATGAACCTCACCTATGAGATCCTCGGTATGGAGAAGCCGAAGCGTCAGGAGCAAAAGCTCGGGCGGGGAAGACCGCGGAAGGAGCGCCCGCAGGAGGAAGCGCTATGAGATCGGCGCGAACCGATAAGGTATTAAACCTACTCTCGGAGAAGCCGTCGAACCCGATCGTAAAGATCCCGGAGGAGGAGTATATCCCCCCGATCTATAGCCGGACGGGGAGCGGGACTCAGCAGATCAACGTGATGTTCCTACTGATGAACGAACAGCTCGGGACGGTCATGGAGCGCTTTCATTGTTGTATGTGCGCGAATTGCGCCGGGGCGGTCACGCGCGAGGCGATGAAACAGCTCCCGCCCCTCATCGTCACGGTCAAGCGGAAGGAGGACGAACAGCGGGTCAACGAGCTCGCGGCGCGAACGCGCCCCCGCGTGATCCAGATCGTCACAAAGGCGGTCATTACCGTAAAATCAAATCCGCCGCCGCATGAGATAAACGTCGAGAAGAAAAAAAATTAGCGGGGACGCTGTCCCCGTAAGCCCCTGCCAAAGGGAGTATCTCCCTTTGGAATCCCTTTACCCACCTCAAGCTTTACCGATCTCGACTTTGCGGCTGTCAGGTCGAAAGTCTTGTTTTATTTGAGATCAAATTTAATTTTACAGAAAACAAAAAGACCGTTCAAATCAAGAATGACGGTCTTTTTGTTTTTGTGAAGGCGTACTACATCTCATTCATCTGCGCGACGACGAGATCCTGTAACGACGCGTAATAAAGCGGAAAAAGCGCCTCGACACAGCCGAGCATCAGCATATTCTTATTATTGATCGCGGCGAGATCGTGACCGTAGGTATAGATCCAGCGCCGATACCATTCCGTCTCAAAGGCGGGTTCGTTTTTCTTTGTCCGAACGAGCCAAACCATCGACTTATAGCTGTCCTCGACGATCCCGTCGGGGTTCGCGAAGCCGAAGCCCTCGAGGGTATCATAAATTTGTTTGAGCTGGTTATCCTTGATCGTCGTCGCCTCGGCGTAGCGCCGCATAAACGGGAGGCGCACCGCGAAGCTGTAACGAATGACCGAAAGCACCTCGCTAAAGCCCTCGCCGCCCATTTCGCCGAGACTATCCTCCTCGAGGGTCAGCCCGAGGTTTTTAAAACAGTCATAGTCCGTGATCTTATTAAGACCGATCTTAAAGACGTCTTTAACGTTGATATTATAAAAATCCTCGTCGCCGATCTGATAACAATAGCGGATCGCGTTAAAGAGCGAGCGCGAGGCGCTGTCGATTTCCTCGGCGATCCTTTGAAGCATTTCGTCCGTAGCCATAGGTCGTCCTTTCCGGGTTTATGATACCGCAAATGACCGGCAAGGGGTTCGCCGGTCATTGTGTACTGTTTTTGATTTACGCGTCCTTGCTCTGTGCCTCGATCGGATAGACGAGCTTCTCAAAATCGTCGATCGGCATCGGCTTGGCGAAGAAGAAGCCCTGAGCCATATCACAGCCGAGCTTTGTTAAGAGGCTCGCTTGTTCCTTTGTCTCGATCCCCTCACAGATCGTCGAAATATCGAGGGCGGTCGCGAGTGAAACGACGCTCCCGATGATCTTACTCGCGTTCTCGGTCTCGCTCGCCTCCTCGGTCAGGAAGGAGCGGTCGATCTTCAGAACGTCGACGGGGAGATCCTTTAGCATATTGAGCGAGGAATAACCCGTACCAAAGTCGTCGATCGAAACGTGGAAGCCCGCCTCCTTGATCTGAGTAAAGACCGTCATAAGGATGTCGATATTCTCAAAAGCGGCGCTCTCGGTGATCTCAATCTCAAAATACTTGGGGTCGATCTCAAATTCCTTACAGTAATCGACGAGCGTCTGGACGAAATCGGGATTACGAAGGTGTGCGCGGGACATATTGACCGAGATGAGCTTTAGCTCGCGCCCCATACTCTGCCACTTCCTTTGGATACGACAGACCTCGCGGAACATATAAAAGTCGAGCTTGGTGACGAAGCCGTTTCGCTCAAAGAGCGGGATAAACTGACCCGGCGGTATGATCTTACCGTCATGCTTCCAGCGAACGAGCGCCTCCGCCCCCGTTACGAGGTTCACGTCGTCGAGGCTGACTTTCGGCTGAAGGTAGACTAAAAATTCGCGGCGCTCGAGCGCGGTATCCATGATCGTCTCGATGAAATGTTCTTGACGGATATTCTCGAGCATCGACGACTCAAAGAAGCGATAGATACTCTCTTTATGGGTCTTAACGCTGCTTCGCGCGATGTCGGCGCGGTCGGCGGCGGTATGGACGCTAACGGTACGGTCAACGATCAGATAGATCCCGATCGAGACGATGATCCGCATGATCGTGATCTGATAGTCGATGTCCGAGATAAGGCGGTTCACGAGGTCGATGAGGTCGTCCTTTTCGCGATAGTCGACGAGGAGATAAAAGCGATCCGCCGAGGAGCGCGCGAAAAGGTCGTTTGCGCCGAGATTACGCGAAATGATCTTGGCGAGCTTTTTGAGAATATCGTTCCCGCCCTCAAAGCCGACGGTGTCGTTGACCTCTTTAAATTTATCGACGTCGAGCGAGAGGAGGGCGCAATTCGTACTGCTCCCGATCATTTTTTCGTTATAGTCCTCGATAAACTTCTGCCACGAATTAAAGCCGGTCACGTTATCCTCATAAAAATGCTTGTGGCTGTCGAGGAGAGCTTGATTCGCGACCTTTTGGGCGCGGTGGGCGGAGAAGATCGCGTAAGCCGCGAGCGCGAGGAAGATCATAATCGTCGTCACGATCAAGAGGATCGACGGCGCTAACATCGGTACGGCGAAGGAGAGGATCGAGTCGACCGGGGTCGTTAAGATCACCGTCCAGTTTTGGAGCGACATCGAGTTATACGAGATCAGATAATCCTTACCCCCGAGCGTCATACGGAGGTTTCCGCTGACGTTCCTGCGGCTGCAGGCGGTCTTTAGCTCGTTGATGTCGTTCCCCGCGTTTGAGAGGAGGGTAAATATGTTGTCGTTCGCCGTAAAAACGGGGTCGTCGTCGGTGAAGAGGACGCGACCGTCTTCGTTAATGACCGAATAGCCGTTTAAGATCGACGAGCTGTCCCGATAGTTGATATTTAAGAGAGAGGCGGGTTCCGAGCCGCCGACGAGCGCGCCGAGGACATTCCCGTCGCTGTCCTTAACGGGGACGGCGTAAAGATCGCGCTCCGCGCCGGACTCGGAGGAGGGGAGGATCCGCGCGTCGCCGTTAAAGATCTCTTGGGCGAAGAGACGGTGTTGAACCGAGAGCTCCGATCCGTCGGAGACGATCGCCGTCCCGTCCGTTTTAACGAAGGCGATCCGCGCGAAGATCCGCTCGTCGCAATAGCGCGAAAGGGTCGGTACGATCTCCTCCTCGGGGAGACCGTCGAAATACGCCGCCGCCCTCGTCAGAACGATCAGTCGGTTCTCAAAGAATTTAGAGGAGGACTGGGAAGCGGCGGAGACCGACTCGCCGATATAGGCGGAGGCGGTGTCAAGAACCGTTTCCTGCATATTCATCAGATAGGCGTTTAAAAAGAAGAGCGAAGCCACGATAAAAAACACGGTAATAAGCGCGATCACGACGATCGAGATCCGCTCGCGCTTGATGTTTTTTTGAAGCTCGCTTTTTTCAAATGCGCTTTTCCCCTTAAAGATCATAAAAAATGCCCTCTTTCATCATTCGTCCGAATCACTATCTTCAAAACGGGGATAAAAGTTGCCCGCTGTTACGCCGAAATCCGTTCCCGTTATTTCCGCTTTTGTGATCGGGATCAATCTCGCCGAGGACATGGGTGCTTTATGCCGGGTGATGATTTATGGTGAAAATAGATGAAAAAATATCGGTATTTAGCGTTCGTCTGTATGTATGTCGAAAGTTCGCCGATTTTTCAGCCTTCCGAACCATAGTATATATTAACATATTTCACAAAAGAAATCAAGTTCTTTTTTCTACTTTCGTGCAAGTGTCCCATTTTTTTTTTTTTGAATTGTGCAATATGCACAAAAGCTCTCCCCGAGGGGGAGAGCTTTTGATTTTTCTTTAACAAGCGAGGGAAATTACTTGAGTTCGACGGTCGCGCCCGCTTCTTCGAGCTTCGCCTTGATCTCCTCGGCTTCCGCCTTGCCGATGCCTTCCTTGATCGCCTTCGGCGCGGACTCTACGAGTTCCTTCGACTCCTTTAAGCCGAGACCGCAGATATCCTTGACCGCCTTGATGACGTTCATCTTACTGTCGCCAAAGGACGCGAGGATTACGTCAAATTCGGTCTTTTCCTCCGCCGCCGCGGTTCCGCCGCCCGCCGCAGGACCCGCCGCTACCATCGCGGCGGCGGATACGCCGAATTCCTCCTCAAGCGCCTTAACGAGGTCGTTTAACTCGAGGACGGATAATTCCTTTACGTCCTCAACTAACTTTAATACCTTTTCCGAAGCCATTTTCGTGTTCCTCCATATTCGTTGATTTTGCCGCGGCGTTTTACGCCGCCCTATACCGCTTTTGAAAAATTACGCGGCGTCTTCGCTTTCCTTCTTCTTCGCGATCTCGCTCGCGGCGATCGCGAGCCTTTGCATCGGCGACTGGAGCATAAAGAGAAGCTTGGAAACGAGCGTCTCCTTGCTCGGGAGCTTGGCGTATTCCTCGACGACCGAGGTCGAGATCGCTTCCTTCCCGATAAAGCCGACCTTGATATTAAATATCTTTTCGTTCGCTTCGCTCTGTTTAAAGAGAATTTTAGGGGCGGTGATGATGTCGTCCTTAGAGATCGCGATCGCGGTCGTCCCCTCAAGGTGTTCCGCGATTCCCTCGATCCCCGCCTTTTCGACGGCTCTCTTTAAAAGCGTGTTCTTAACGACAAAGTATTCGATCCCCGCTTCTCTCAGCTCTTTTCTGAGCTTGGTGTCGTCGGCGACCGAGATACCCTTATAATCGACGAGTACGCCGCCCGCCGCGTCGCTCAGCTTAGAGGCGAGTTCGTCGACAAACGCCTGCTTTGACTGTAAGATCTTTTCGCTGGCCATGAGCCTACCTCCTTATAAAATTTCGCTGTCTAAATAAAATCCGCGCTTGACCCTTTTTTTATTTTTGTGAACTTAGCTTTCGGTAAAGGGGCTAATTCGCAAAAAACCGAGGATATCCGCGCGGGAGAAATTTTCTTTTTCCCATTCCTCGGCAGGCGGTTTCCCGTTAGCGCCGTATCCGATTGCCCGTAAAGGGCGCTGCGTGATCGGAGAATAGGCGACCTGCTGTCTTTAGAACAGCGTAAATATTATAACACGTCCGCTCCTTTTTGTCAAGTCTTTTTTGGGGAATTTTCAAAAATTCCCCAAAAAAGCGGAGAAGGGGGGGAGGATACCAAAGGAGCGGGAACCGACGTTCCCGCTCTCTTGGTATTATATGGAAGGATTACTCGATATAAGCGTAATTTTTACGAGACCCGCCGAGGCGCACGCCTTCCCAAAAGGGTCAAACGATCATGCCGATCAGAAAGAACCCTCGTGGAAGTAGTAGTCGCCGTTATACGCGAGGCTGTCGCTCTCGGGATAAAAGCGGATCTTTTCGGTGAACTGAGTCCCGCCGTCGAGATTTGTCCCGAGGAAGTAGTAGTCGGTCAAGGTGATCCGACCCGTCTCCTCGTTTGTCTCGGCGATGTCCGACCATTCGCGGAAGCGGTATTCTTGGCGCTCATAGCCCGTCAGCGCGAACGTCCTGTCGTCATAGATTTCGATACAGCCGCGCTCGGGGTTACCGTTAAGGTAATAGCGCCCGGGCTTTAGCTCGACGTCGACCGCCTCATAGACCGTCGCGGTCTCGCCGCCCTCCGACGCCCCGGACATAACGCTGATCCCGCTCGCGATCACCGCCGCGCCGATCAGGATCATGATAAATCCCAGCATTTTTGTTTTCATATCAAAACCTCCCTGCTTTGATTGATGTGTTTCCTTTTATTACCTTTATTATACCCCTAATTTATCCAAAAATCAATTACAAACCGGTTAAAAATTGTTTACAAATCGGTTACAAAAATTTAAAAATTATTACAATTTGTAACTTTTAGGGCTACACCGCACAATTATTGTCGTTCGAGTGGCAGTCAGATTTTTTGTCAGACTGCTCAGAAGTTTTGCAGGAAGGCTGACCGCCTTTCAAAAAAATTCTGAGCGGTATGACGGAAAATATGGCTGTCAATCGGACGGCAAAGGCGTAGCCGGTAATTGCGCGGTGTTGCCCTGGGATTTTCACGGGATTTTCGGGGAAGTTTCATTGACTTTTCGGCGGGGGACGTGATATAATGAAGGGGAAAGGTAAGGTGATCGTCTATGAGCGATGGATCGACCCAGATCGTCCCGAAGCGGGATACCCCGTTTGAGCGCCTTCTCGGCGGGAACAGCGGGACGGCGGCTCAGCTGCTTGAGACCGCCCAGCCCTTCCTCGAGCTGATCATGCATCATGAATGCGCGCTGAAGGAGATCGAGACCAAGCTTAACGTCTTAAACGACGAATTTTCGCTCCGCCATAACCATAACCCGATCGAGTCGATCAAGACCCGCGTAAAAGACCCGATCAGTATCGTCGAAAAAATGAAGCGGAAGGGGATCGCCCCGACGATCGAGAATATCGAAAATACGCTCAACGACATCGCGGGGATACGCGTGATCTGTTCCTTCCCACAGGATATTTACGCGCTCGCCGAGATGCTCGTCCGTCAGGACGACGTCACCCTGATCCGTAAGAAGGACTATATCGCCGCCCCAAAGCCGAACGGCTATCGAAGCCTCCACCTCATTCTCGGGATCCCGATCTTTCTCTCGGGCGGGAAGAAGCCGATGAAGGTCGAGGCGCAGTTTCGCACCATCGCGATGGACTTTTGGGCGAGCCTCGAGCATAAAATGCGGTATAAACAGCATATCGAGAACGCGGAGGAGATCGCCGACGAGCTTCGGCTTTGCGCCGAGGTCATCAACTCGATCGACTATCGGATGCAGGATATCCGAAATCGGATCGAGCAGGAGAAGGAGTAAAGCTTGCGTCCTTCCTAAGTAATACAAATACGACCCGGAGCTTACCGCTCCGGGTCTTGTTGTTCGTTCTTTCCTTTTGTCACCCCAAAAGTCCCTCGATCAGATCCTCGCCCTCGTCCCCGACGGGATAAACGGGAACGCCGAGCGCCGCCTCGACCTCGGCGAGGGTCGTATCGTCGAGAAAGATCGCTTCGTCCGCCTTTAACATCGTCTTTGGGATCACGAGGCGCGTCCCGAGCCGATCCTTCTCGGGGAGGAGCCGCGCGATCAGGTCGCGCCCCGTGATCAGCCCCGCGACCGTGATCGTCTCGCCGAAAAAGTCGTTGCGGATCGCGAAAACACGGAGCTTCACCGACGGGAAGCGGCGCATCGTCTCCTCCGCCAGCTCGCGAAGGAGCGGCGCGGCGAGTAGCCCCGTCGCGATCGAGCGCTCGATCGGCTCGCCGTCGTCCGTTACTTCGTCGAGACAGGAGAGATACCCCTCGCGAAGGTACGTCCACATACCGACCCCGTTCTCATACTGGTCATACGCGCCGTAGTATTCTCCGTCGGGGAGGGGTAACTCCGCCGTCAGAAACAGCTCGTCGGCGGGATAGACCACGCGTTCGCCGTATTTTTTGAGCATTTCATCGCCGCAGCGCTCGATCGTCTCGACCGCCGCCCGCGCCGAGGCTTTATCGTGGAGCGGGATCGGCGGGAGACCGTCGCGGTACTTCGTCGCGCCGAAGGGGACGACCGCGATACTTTGTACCGACGGATAGAGGGCGGTGAGGTCGGCGAGGGTCTTTTCGAGCGCTTCCCCGTCGTTTACGCCGCGACAGAGGACGATCTGACAATTCATCGTGATCCCCGCCTCGGCGAGGCGGGGGAGATAGGTTAAGACCTTCCCCGCGTTTTTATTTTTGAGCATTTTTACGCGGAGGTCGGGGTCGGTCGTATGGACCGAGATATTGACGTTGAGCTTCATTTGGATGATCCGCTCGATGTCCGCGTCGTCGAGGTTGGTGAGGGTGATATAATTCCCCTGAAAGAAGCTGAGGCGGCTGTCGTCGTCCTTAAAATAGAGCGTCTCGCGCAGTCCGGGCGGGAGCTGGTCGATAAAACAAAAAAGGCACTTGTTGCGACAGGACTGTTTCCGATCCATTAAAAAGCTTTCAAAATTAAGCCCCGGCTCGTCATAGTCGTCCTTTTTTTTGAGAATGACCGTCCGATCCGCGAGCGTGAGCCTAAGGACGCGCCCACAGGTATAAAACCCGTAATCGAGCGCGTCGCGGATCGGATTTCCGTCGATCGCGACCAGCTCGTCGCCCGCGCGGATCCCCGCCCGCGAGGCGGGGGAGCGGGGGGTCACGGAAAGAATTTTGACCGACATCGAAAGCACTCCTTCCCTAAAAAAGATAAAACGGCTCAAAACGAAAACGGCTCCACCCAACTATGGGGTGAAGCCGAAGCCGATCGTGTCATTACGCTTCTTTTTGCGCGATAACTTCCCTGCCCTTATAATAGCCGCAGCTTCCGCAAACCCGATGAGGGAGCTTTAGCTCGCCGCAGTTCGTACAACGCGTAAGATTGGGAGCGGAAAGCTTCCACACCTGTGACCGTCTTTTATCGCGTCTCGCCTTAGAGACCTTTCTCTTCGGAACTGCCATAATTGCACCTCCCTTTTTACAAGCAATATCAGACCACCTCGGAAACTTCCGAAATACTGCCTAACTAGTCCTTTTTTGTGCTGCGCTTTGCCGTCTTTCCTTGAAATACATACAGTATTCCTGCGGAAATCCGACAAACCACAGCGCAAAAAATTACGTCGCCATTCAGCATTTCGGAAGTTCCCGAGGAGGTCTATTTATGATCCAACGGCGCGAGGGCGTATCCGCCGTCTCGCCCCGCCGAAATTTGGCACGTTTTAGATTATACCATAAATACCGCGTTTTGTCAAGCCCGATCAGAGATATTTTTTTATCGACTCGGGAAGGTCCGCCTCCTCGGCGGAGATCGTAAAGACGATATTGACGTTCTCGGATACGGAGGAGATACGATCAAACATTCTCCCGACCTCGTTGAGGTCGCGCCCGACGATCCGTAAGATCCCGTCGACAAAAATATCCGTCGTATCGTAGTTAGAGGCGAGAAGCCCCGCGATAAAGCCGAACATATCGTCATAATCCTTGATCTTATAATCCTCGACGTTGATGAGGCGGATCTTGTGATAAATATCGATGTTTAAAGACGAGCCGTATTGGATCGCGACAACGCTCCCTTTACTTTCCTTCTCGGCGGCGTGGATCGCCTCGATGAGGTGCTTTGTCTTACCCGAACCCTTTTTCCCTGAAATGAGTTTTACCATGATTGTGTATCCTCCGTATTCTTATATTAAGAGCAGGTCTGCTCCGTTTGCCTGAAATCCTTCTCTTACCCAAGCTTCGCCTCGAGCGCCGCCTTGGCGTCCTCATAGCCGGGCTTACCGAGTAGGGCGAACATATTCTTTTTATAGCTCTCGACGCCGGGTTGATCAAAGGGATTGACCCCGAGGAGATAGCCCGAGACGGCGCACGCCTTCTCAAAGAAATAGATCAGATAACCGAGCTCCGCTTCGTTCATCTCGGGGAGCTCGAGGACGAGATTCGGGACGCCGCCCTCGGTATGGGCGAGGATCGTCCCCTCAAAAGCCTTACGGTTGACGACCGACATATTTTGACCCGAGAGGAAGTTTAACCCGTCGCCGTTGGCGGGGTCGTCCTTGACGAAATAGTCCTTTTGCGCCTTCTCAAAGCGGACGACCGTCTCAAAGAGGAGCTTTGAGCCGTCTTGGATAAACTGACCGAGCGAATGAAGATCGGTCGAGAAGGTCGCGCTCGTCGGGAAGAGACCTTTCCCGTCCTTCCCCTCGCTCTCGCCGAAGAGCTGTTTGAACCATTCCGCCATCATCGCGAAGGACGGCTCATAGGAGACGAGCATCTCCGCGCTTTTCCCCTTACGATAAAGGATATTCCGGATCGCGGCGTATTTATAACAGTCGTTTTTTGTGAGATCGGGGTCGTCCAGCTCCGCCGCCGCCTTCGCCGCGCCCGCCATAAGCGCGTCGATGTCACAGCCCGCCGCCGCGATCGGGAGTAAGCCGACCGCCGTTAAAACGGAGAAGCGCCCGCCCACGTCGTCGGGGATCACAAAGGTCTCATACCCCATTTTATCGGACAGCTCTTTGAGCGTCCCGCGCGCCTTATCGGTCGTCGCGAAGATCCGCTCTCTCGCGCCGTCCGCGCCGTAGCGCTCCTCGAGAAGCTCGCGGAACACGCGAAAGGCGAGCGCCGGCTCGGTCGTCGTCCCCGATTTAGAGATCACGTTGACCGAGAAGTCGCGCCCCTCGACGAGCGAGAGGACGTCGTTTAAATAGGTCGGGCTGATCGTGTTCCCGATAAAATAGATGTCGGGGGTGTCTTTTTTGAGCGAATTGTAAAGGCTCGAGCGGAGCGCCTCGATCGCGGCGCGCGCGCCGAGATAAGAGCCGCCGATCCCGATCACGATGAGGACGTCGCTATTTTTTTTGATCCGCTCCGCCGCCGCCTTGATCCGCGTAAATTCCGCGCGGTCATAGTCGCTCGGGAGGGTGACCCAGCCGAGGAAGTCGCTCCCCAGCCCGTTTTTTTCCGCGAGGGTCTGATGCGCCGCAGCGACCGCGGGCGCGATCCCCCGATATTCGTCCGGGGAGATAAAGCCTTTTAAATAGGTATCGTTTAACTTTACCGCCATTTTGATAATCATTCCTTTCCACTGGAGGCAGTTTGTGCCGAGAGCCGAAGCAAGCTTTGATCGCCGCGTCCTTGCGGCGTATGGGCTTGCTTCTTACGGCTTCCTTGCCTATTTGCCGAGGCACAAACAACGGGTTTGAAAAATCTTTGATTTTTCAAACTTTAGCCTCCTTATGTATGTTCCTCTTTCGTTCTTCTTTTTCTTTTTTTGGGGAAGGCGTGCGACGGGCGCACGTTCCGCTCCTTTTCGCCTTAGCGTCGATGAGGGCGCGGCGGGCGGCGGTCAGCCGCCGTCGCCGTAGGCGAGGAGAAAGCCGCTCGCGGCTTTCCGACCCTTTTCATTATACCTTAAAATCCGCTGTTTTGCAAGGCATTTTCCAAAAGCGAGGGATATTTGTTGAAAACGGAGAAAATTTACGGTTATTTTTGGGTGATTTGACAATTGACAATTACGGCGGGGTTATATACTATTTTATATAGTATAACGTAAGTCCTCCGAAGGAGGAAATACCGTATTGATGATGAGGAGTATGACGATGAGAGCAAACGAAAAACGAAAGAGAAAATTTTTATGCCTGTTGGCGGCGATCTTCGCGCTATCCGCCTGTGGGGAGACTTCCCCGACGGAAGGAACGAATACGGCGGAAACGGAAACGACCGTCCCGACCGAGACCGTTGTCGCCGAAACGGCGGAGACCGACGCGAAAACCGAAACAGTCGAGGCGATCGAATTATCCTTCCCCGATCCCGACCTCGAGCCTTTCGACGAATACGACTGTGAACAGATCGACTTTGAGGAGGCGGTCGCGCGAAGCTACTGCGTCGTCCGCGCGGAATGTATCGGGGCGGTTCGCCAAACGCCCGATAAAAGAGTATACGCCTTTCGGCGGGTCGAGGTCTTAAACGGCGGGGAAATGCCCGAGACCTTCTCGGTCACGATCCTCGAGGGGGATTATTCCGTCGAGGATTCGGTCGGGTATGTCTCGACGGATATTTGGTACGAGGCGGGGACGGAGTATATCCTCCCGCTTAGAAAGTCGATCTCGGTCTTTTATGACGAGGACGCGTATTACCCGAGCGGGGACGCGTTTATCGCGCTCGACGAGGGCGGCGCGGTCGCCGCGACCTTTATCCAAGGGCGGACGATCGACGAGATCGCGGACGAGGTCGCGGACGACGTTCGCGCCTATCTCGACGAAAACGCGCTAAGTTGCGCCGAGCCGGAGGAGGAGATCGGTACGCCGTTTATCCGCTCGGACGACCTCGACGAGATCATCGCCTTCTCCGACTATGTCCTCGGGGTGGAGACGACCGGGTATTTTCAGAATTTTGCCGAGGATCGGACGACCTATGAATGCAGCGTGACCGAAATTTTAAAGGCGGAAAACGACAATATCTCAAACGTTTACGCCGCGCTCCCCAAGGACAGCGCCGAGATCGGGGAAAAATATCTCCTTCTCTTAAAGCGGAGCGGTCCGACCTCTTACGTCTACGTGATCTCCTCCCCGAGCGGGAGCGTTTACGCGGCGGACAGCGACGAGGCGGCGGCGATCCGCGAAAGGCTGAAATAAGGCAACACCGCGCAATTACCGCCTACGGCTTTGCCGCCCGATTGACAGTCATCTTTTCCGCCATATTGCACAGATTTTCTTTGAAAGGCGTCAGCCTTCCTGCATAAAATCTGTACAATCTGACGAAAAATCTGACTGCCACTCGAACGGCAATAATTGTGCGGTGTAGCCATAATTCCCGAAAAGGGCTTTATGACCCGGCGAAAAAACTTTTTTCGTCGGGTCAATTTTTTTAAAAAAGTCGCAAAAATGTTGACAAAAATCGTGCAAAGTGCTATAATATGGAATGTCGGGATCCGTATGACCGCGCGGATACGGATCGGACAGAATAACAATTGTATTACAGAAAGGAAAAGAAAGTCATGAAAAAAATGAAGAACGTAATGAACAAAATGCTTGCGGCGGCAGTGATCGCGGCAAGCGCAACGACCCTTTTCGTACCCGCATACGCGGAGGAAGCCCCCGTCTACGGGGAAGAAGCGTACACCGTCGTGGAGGATGAACAGGGAGCGGTCACGATCGTTTTTGACGAGCCGATCGTACTGACGCGTGTGGACGACGACCTCGCGGATGAAGCGGAGAACGACGGGATCGCGCCTTACGCGACGATGTCTGACGATGCTATTGACAAAGCATATTGGGGGTCTTATGTTTCCGCCGACGATAAGTATCATGTGACAATTACCGGCGCGACACATATTTCAATCAGGATCTTTTACCCCAAATACGGAGAATGCCTTTGTAACGGAGATAATGTAGAAAGACTTTATTTTGCCCCTACTGTCACGGGGTCGGATAATCTTACAGTCAACTATACCGGTTATACAAAAGTGAATAGTACTCAGAACGAATTTGTTAATAAACCGGCAGAGATCATAGGAAGGTATCATAAGGGCTATGCACACCCGTATTTTATAATTAACAGTATTACACTTAATAAAGCATAATGTAATATAAGCGTTTGTGGTCATAGGCTTTGTACATAGATTTTTGAGCAATTTTTGTTAGAAATAAGAAAAACTTTTCGGACTTGTTTTCATAAGTCGAAAAATTTGGTGCGGTGATCGGTAAAATTTGACGAAAAGATATGTACAACAGCCTATGAACATTACTTTAAAACAAGGAGTATGACATGACCCAAAAAATAAGTAAAAAATTTATCATCGTGATGTCCGTTATCGTTGCCGTTGTCCTGTTGTCCGCGTGGGTGGTCGTCAGCGGTTTCGCGGATTATATCCATTATTCTTTTATAGTGATGAATACCCACGTTGAGCCGGAGGGCGGCGTTCACATCCTCGAAAGTCTCAAGCCCGGTAAGTACCTGCTCCAGCGGGACTGGGGGCTCGATGAGACCGAGTATATCGAGATCACCGATTATCAGACGGTTCGATTTGTGGGCGAATACTGGGAAAACTTTGACGCGAAATACAGAGCGATGGCGGAGGAAGAGGATCGCTTTTACGGTCCGTATTATTCGGAATGGAACTGCTACTCGATGGGCGAGCTTTTACAACACGTTTCCGTCGCGGGAACGCCGAGCGGCTTTGGCTATGTTGACGAAAACACGCTCAGCATGACTAGAGAAAGAGACGAGATCAACGACGTAACGGATTATAACCACGAGGCGAACAAACCGAGCGTCCCCCGCTACGACGAAAGGCACGTGATCGCCCATTACATCTATGTGGAGGGGGCGTAAAAGCCGACCGTGAAAGCTCAAATAAATCCCGAAAAAGTCTTGACAACCCCGAAAAAATATGGTATAATCTTAACTCGGATAGTCCGTGGGTTGCGCCCCACGGTTGTGATCAATAGACCTCCTCGGGAACTTCCGAAATGCTGAATGGCGACGAAATTTTTGCGCTGTGTTTTGTCGGGTTTCCGCAGGAATACTGTATGTATTTCAAGGAAAAACGGCAAGACACAGCACAAAAAGGGCAAGTTAGGCAGCGTTTTGGAAGTTTCCGAGGTGGTCTAAGCAAAAAAAGGCGGTGACAGTACATGAAAAAGGATATTCACCCGAAGTATGAGGCGACGACGATCAAGTGCGCCTGTGGTGCGGTCATCGAGACCCGTTCGACGAAAAAGGACATTCGCGTTGAAATTTGCTCGAAGTGCCACCCCTTCTTTACCGGGAAGCAGAAGCTCGTAGACACGGGCGGACGCGTAGATCGCTTCAACAAGAAGTACAATCGCGGTTAAGCTTTGTTTTTTCGGAAAAACGATACCCGCCCCCTTATTTAAAGGGGCGGGTATTTTTTCGGCTTCCCGATACCGAATGTTCAGCCTTCGGTCGGCTTTACGGCGCGTTTCTCCGAGGCTCGCGGTTTAGGCGAAGCCCGGCGCTCTCGCCGCCTGTCATAAAAAAAGGGGAAGACCGTTATTTTTTCGCTATCGTTTAAAAGGGGTTATCGGTCGCCGTTTCTGCGCTTGGTGAGATAGGCGACGCCCGCCGCGCTGATCGCGACAAGTCCGGCGGTCATAAAGGGTACGCCGGTCGCGGGGTTAGGGTCGTCCTCGTTAGAGGGCGGGGTCACGGTGTTTTCGTCCTTCCCCGCCGTGGGGTTATCGGTCGTGTCGTCCTCGATCTGGTCGGGGATATCGGGGTCGTCGGTGTCGTCTACGATATCGGTGTCGGTGTTATCGCCGGGGTTAAGGTTCGGGGCGTCCGTCCCGCTCCCGCCGATCGTTCCGTCGCCGCTCCCGCCGTCGACAATGTCCTCGGCGGTATCTCCGACGTCGTCCACAACATTCTCCGCGCCGTCGATCACGTCATCTATGATACCCTGCGCCCCGGCGCCGACCGTAAAAGCGGACGCGAGCGCGAGCGCGGCAAGAATACCGGTAAATTTTTTCATCCTTCGGTCTCCTTTCCAAAAAAGGTTCAACGGGAACGCTCTTAACCAAAAACGAAAGCCCGTTCGGGGCGTTTCGCTTTTCGTCGAGCGTTCTGTGGGCGCGTTCCGCTTCGCGGATCACGTCCGCTAGTATTGTTCTCGGCGGAGAACGAAATATGAAATGAAAAAATTTTTAATTTTTTTGGCAGGATCGCGTTTCGGCGGTCTCGCTAAAAATCGGAAAGAAAGGGATTATATCGCTTTTCGATAAAGAGCGTCGTCGGCTCGCCGTGACCGCTTAGGATCGTATAGTCGTCGGGGAGTGCCTTTAGGCGCTCGAGCGTTTCGCGCTGGACGATATGATCGCCCGAATAGCCGTCGCTCCGCCCGATCGAATCCTTAAAGATCGTATCCCCCGCGAACATCAGCTTTTCGCCGTCCGGCGCGTCGAGGAGGAAGCATACGCTCCCCGCCGTATGTCCCGGCGTATGGAGGACGCGGAAGGTCAGCTCGTCCTGTTCGACCGTGTCGCCGTCCGCGAGGAGGACGTCCGCCCGTTTCTCCTCAAAGGGGATCTCGGGGCAAAAATAGGCGAGCGCCTTATTCGCGTCCTTTAACAGGGGCTCGTCCGCCGCGTGAAGGTAGACCTTCGCCCCCGTTTTTTCGACGAGCGCGTTGACCGCGCCCGTATGGTCGAAATGACCGTGGGTCAAGAGGATCTTTTCGATCGCGAAGCCGTTCTCCGCCGCCTTCTCCAAAATTTTATCCGCGTCGGCGGCGGGGTCGATCGCGAGACCGCTTTTTTCTCCCGTTTTTACGAGGTAACAGTTCGTCCCGAGCGGCGGGAGCGTTAAGGTAAATATTTCAAACATTACCGTTTCATTCCTTTTCGTCGATTTAAACACACGTTCATTATGATTATACACCATTGAAAAGAAAAAAGCAATTGAAAAATTCGCCTTTCGCCGAAATTCGGCAATCGGGCAGTCCCGAACGCCTTCGGCGGACAATCTTTGTGCGCTTCGCCGTAAAAAAACTGTTGACTTTCGGCGAAAATACCGCTATAATAATCTTTAAGAATAATTTATATAAGGAAAGAGTAAACCGATCATCGGAAAGGAGCTTATTATGGCATTTATTTATCCCGAACCCTCCCACACCTTCGGCGAATACCTCATTGTCCCGGGGTATTCCTCGTCTAAGTGTATCCCCACGAATGTGTCGCTTCGTACCCCCGTCGTTAAGTATAAAAAAGGGGAAGAAAGCGCGATCTATATGAATATCCCGCTCGTCTCGGCGATCATGCAGTCCGTCTCGGGCGAAAAAATGGCGGTCGCGCTCGCGAAGGAGGGCGGAATTTCTTTTATCTACGGGTCTCAGAGCGTCGAGGACGAGGCGGCGATGGTCGCGCGCGTCAAGTCGTATAAGGCGGGCTATGTTAAGAGCGACTCTAACCTTAGCCCCGAGATGACGCTCGCCGACGTCCTCGCCCTAAAGGAAAAAACGGGTCACGCGACCATGGCGGTCACCGAGAACGGTTCGCCCGACGCCAAGCTCGTCGGGATCGTGACGAGCCGCGACTATCGCGTCTCGCGTATGTCGCCCGACGTAAAGGTGAAGGAGTTTATGACCCCCTTCTCCAAGCTCATCACCGCCCCGGCGGAGACGACCCTAAAAGAGGCGAACGACATCATCTGGGAGCATAAGCTCAACGCCCTCCCGATCATCGATAGCGAAGGGAAGCTCCTCTACTTCGTATTCCGTAAGGACTATGACTCGCATAAGGAAAACGTCAACGAGCTTCTCGACGCCAAGAAGCGCTACGTCGTCGGCGCGGGGATCAATACCCGCGACTACGCCGAGCGCGTCTCCGCGCTCGTCGAGGCGGGGGCGGACATCCTCTGTATCGACAGCTCGGAGGGCTTTAGCGAATGGCAAAAGCTCACGATCGACTGGATCAGAGGGCGCTATGGCGACACGGTCAAGGTCGGCGCGGGGAACGTCGTCGATAAAGAGGGCTTTCGCTTCCTCGCCGATTGCGGCGCGGACTTTATCAAGGTCGGGATCGGCGGCGGCTCGATCTGTATCACCCGCGAACAAAAGGGGATCGGTCGCGGACAGGCGACCGCGCTCATCGAGGTATGCGAGGAGCGCGACCGCTACTTTGAGGAGACGGGCGTATATATCCCCGTCTGCTCCGACGGGGGGATCGTCCACGACTATCATATGACCCTCGCGCTCGCGATGGGGGCGGACTTTATTATGCTCGGGCGATACTTCTCGCGCTTTGACGAGTCGCCGACGAATAAGCTCATGGTAAACGGTACATATGTAAAAGAATACTGGGGCGAGGGGTCTAACCGCGCTCGCAACTGGCAAAGATATGATATGGGCGGGGATAAAAAGCTCTCCTTTGAGGAGGGGGTCGACAGCTATGTCCCCTACGCGGGGTCGCTCAAGGATAACGTGACCCGCTCGCTCTCAAAGGTACGCTCGACGATGTGTAACTGCGGCTGTCTCAATATCCCCGATTTCCAAAAGAACGCCAAGCTCACGCTCGTTTCGGCGACGAGTATCGTCGAGGGCGGCTCTCACGACGTCATTCTAAAGGACAGCGGACGGTCGGGTCACATCGAATAAGTATTTGTAAAACAAAAAACGAACCCTTCCCGAAGGAAAGTTTCGGGAAGGGTCTATTTATTTTTAGGGCTTGTTGACGCAATCCGAAATGCTCGGATTGCAAGCAGATTTTTCG
>JAMPCH010000024.1 GCA_023666265.1 Roseburia sp. | reverse complement strand
AGCGCTTGACTGTTAATCAAGATGTCACTGGTTCAAGTCCAGTAGGGGGAGCCAACTAATCGTTACTAAAAAGATTTTTTGCCCACAAACGGCGGTACAAAGCCGTTTGTGGGCAAAAAATTTGTGAAAAAAGGAAATCACACACCGTAGATATTTTCGACACGAAAGTGGACTTGAACCCTCCCTTGTAAAATTTTTCAAGTCGATTTTGGTAAATATGCCCAAGCGCCTGTGAATGGTCTCTCATTTATGAGGGGACACTCATGGGCGCTTTTTTGTTGCCCGAAGATGTTACTAAAAAGATTTGGACGTGACTTGAACCCTTTTAGCAACAAAATTTTCGCGGTTGAAATTGTGCAGATTGCACATATATAAATATAAAGCGCTTGTAAATGGTCTCTTAGCGATGAGAGATGATTTGCAAGCGCTTTTTCTGTTTTCCGACTAAATTCGGGAAACGCAAATACATTTTTGGAGGAACAACATGATCAAAGCAACAATTCAAAGTTCTCCGTACATCACGGAGATGACATTTCCCGTGTTCGGAGAAGCAGCTCTCAAAGTGGCTTGACGAGCTGCGCATGAACCCCGAACACCTCTGCCCCGCCGCTACGGTTACAAGCATAGAACCCTCGGAGCTGTCGGGGTTGGAGGACTGCGAGGTAAGTTTGGAAGCGCTGAACTATCTTGCTAAGCGCTTGGACGGCATGGACGAGTTGGAATGCAAGCAATTTTTCGCGGCGCTGACCTGCGACGAGGTGAACATCGGTTGGGGGTTGAAAAGCCTTATCAACCTTACGTTCAATCTTGACAGGTTCACGCTCATCGAGGACGCGAGCGATTTGGAAAAGGTTGGACGGACGCATATGCTCAACATTCGCGGCGGGATCGCAACTTCCGAATTCGAAAACAAGGAGTGGTTATTTTGTCAATATCCCTTGACACAATTTTCTCAAAAAGTTCGAGTTAAGGGTTTTCAGCTCATCGACCGTAAAATTTTCAGGTTTGCGTCCGCGCAAATAGAACAGCTCCTCCTTCATCCGCGCCCACATGCTTTCGCAACGGACGTTATCATGGCATTTCCCGCCGGCGCTGTTCATGCTTTGGACTATTCCGAAACCCGCGATCGAACGGCGAAATTTTTCGCTTGTGCACCGACTTCCGCGATCCGAATGGAGGATCGCGCCGCGCATTTCCCCAAAGCTTTGGCAGGCGCTTTCTACGGTTTGGACACATAGCTCGGCTCGCATATGATCTGCCGGCGAGATCCCTTCCACAAATAAATCGTAACAATCAAAAATCGCCGAAACGTACAATTTTACGTTCTTCGCGAGCACCACCGTGATGCCCGTGACACATTTTTCGCAGTACCTTTCTGCCGTGAGATCGCGCATTTTTTTAAACCCCATTGCAATTTATCCGCCCGTGTGATAAAATAAAGGTAGGAAAAACATTTCGATTGATCGGACAAGGAGCGTAGACAATGGAACAAAAAATCATCCAAGAACAAGACCGCTTTTGGCGGATCGAGAACGGCGGCGTAAGAGCCTTCCTGTTTGAAGGCGCGGAACGGGCAATGCTGGTGGATACGGGGTTCGGAGACATTCCGATCGGGGAGATCGTAAGAGACCTGACGATGTTGCCGGTTTTTGTGGTGAATACGCACGCCGATCCCGACCACGTGGGCGGAAACGGTAGCTTTTCCGAAATTTATATCCACCCCGCCGAAAAAGAACGATACGCATGAAACGTGCCCGAGGGCAGTACCGGGGGAAACGTTTTACCTCTATCCGAGGGGGACGAGTTTGACCTCGGTTTTTGGAAATTCGAGGTGTTCTTGACCCCGGGACATACGGCGGGGAGCATTATGTTGCTGGAGCGCGAAAAGGGGATCTTGATCTCGGGGGACAGTATCCAGAACGGAATGATGTATATGTTCGGCGAAGGCAGAGATTTCCCCGAGCTGATCGCTTCGTTGGAAAAAATCATGAAAATGAAGGACGAAATACGGATCATTTACCCCTCGCACAGCGATTGTCCTCTTACGCCCGACGCCGTTTCCTACGTTTTGGCGGGGGCGAAGAAATTGCGTGGTGGGGAGCTGACGGGCGTAAAGCCGCCGTTTCCCGTCCCGGCGAAGCTTTACGTCGCGGAGAAGATCTCGTTTTTATATGACGAAGGCGCGATAAAAACGTTCGATCGCCGTATCGTCTGATACGGCGATGGCGGACAATATCCTTGATACTTGATGTGCCGAGTGTTCGTGATGCCGAATAAAAAGAAGGCGTGACCCGCCGACCGATCCCTTCCCAAAATCAAAAACCCAACCCCGCCCCATGGAAAGGAAAAACCTTCCCAAGAGGCGGGGCTATCTCGTCGCCATTATACGATCTATATCTGCTTTTTGATCTTATTTAAAGCGCCCTTCTCGAGCCGCGAGACTTGCGCTTGGCTGATCCCGATCTCGTTCGCGACCTCGACTTGGGTCTTTCCCTGAAAGAACCGTAGGTTCAAGATCCGTTTTTCGCGGCTCCCGAGCGCCGCGATCGCCTCCTTGAGCGCGATCTCCTCGAGCCAGTTCGTGTCGTCGTTTTTGTCGCCGATCTGATCCATCACATAGATCGTATCGCCCGCCTCGGAAAAAACCGGCTCATAAAGCGAGATCGGCTCTGAGATCGCCTCGAGCGCGATCACGACCTCCTCGCGCTTTGAGCCGATCGCGTCGGAGATCTCCTCGATCGTCGGCTCTCGCTTTTTCTCGGCGGTGAGCTGTTCCTTCGCCTGCATGGCGCGGTAGGCGAGGTCGCGGAGCGAGCGGCTCACGCGGATCTGTCCCGAGTCGCGGATATGGCGCTTGATCTCGCCGAGGATCATCGGGACGGCGTAAGTAGAGAACCGCACGTTATACTCGAGCGAAAAATTGTCGATCGCCTTGATCAGCCCGATACACCCGACCTGAAACAGATCGTCGGGATTTTCGCCGCGCCCCGAGAAGCGCTGGATCACGCTCAAAACGAGCCTTAAATTCCCGTTGATAAGCTCCTCGCGCGCCTTTTCGTCGCCCTGAGCCGTCCGCTTTAAAAGCTCGACCTTTTCCGATTCCTTTAATACCTTCAGCTTCGAGGTGTTGATGCCGCTGATCTCTACCTTCCCGTAATACAAGCCGATCACTCCCCACAGGGCACGGTGGAACATCATGCCCGAATTTCTTACAAAAAAAGTATTGACCGCCGCCGCCCCGATATTCCGCTCGGGTCGGTGGTAATTTATGGCGCTTGTTTTTTATTTGGGGAAGGCGTTCGCTTTCACGACCTCGGTCGCTCTTGACAACCCCTCCCTTTTTATGGTATGATAGGGTCATAAAAGCGGGGAAACGCGACCGCATCCGTATATCGAAAAAACGCGAAAGCGCACGCCTTCCCAAAAGGAAGGACAGGGAAAGGAAGGACGACGATGTATACGCCGAACGAAAAACGCTATGAAAAAATGATCTATCGACGCTGTGGGAAGAGCGGCTTAAAGCTCCCCGCCGTGTCGCTCGGGCTTTGGCAGAATTTCGGGAGCAAAAGCCCCTTCTCCGAAATGGAAAAAATGGTCCATACCGCCTTTGACCTCGGGATCACCCATTTTGACCTCGCGAATAACTACGGACACCCCTATAACGGGAGCGCCGAGGAAAATTTCGGAAGGATCCTCGAGGGCGGGTTGATGCGCTATCGCGACGAGCTTTGTATCTCGACGAAGGCGGGCTATGAGATGTGGGAGGGTCCTTACGGGGATCGAAACGGCTCGCTGAAATATCTCACCGCCTCGCTCGACCAGAGCCTAAAGCGCCTAAAGCTCGACTATGTCGACATTTTTTATCATCATATTTACGACCCCGAGACCCCGCTCGAGGAAACGGCGCTCGCGCTCGACCGCGCGGTCAGGAGCGGGAAGGCGCTCTATGTCGGGATCTCGAATTATAACCGCGAACAGACCGAGGCGATCGGCGCGATCTTACGCGAGCTGAAAACGCCGTTCATCGTGAACCAGCCCTCTTACTCCATGCTCAACCGTTGGATCGAGGGCGATAAGCTCGACGAATACGCGCGGGAGGCGGGGATCGGTCTCGCCGTTTTTTCCCCGCTGTATCAGGGCTTTCTCACCGACCGCTATCTAAAGGGCGTTCCCGCCGATTCGCGGGTGGGGAAGGGCGCGACGTGGATCGGCAGTCAGCTCGACGAAAAAACGGTGACCCGATTAAACCGCCTCAACGCCGTCGCCGCCCTTAGGGAACAGAAGCTCTCTCAAATGGCGCTCTCTTGGGTATTGAGAAACCCGGCGGTCACGACCGTATTGATCGGGGCGAGCCGAAGCGAGCAGATCGAGGAGAACGTCCGCTGTATCGAGCGGCTCGACTTCACCGACCGCGAGATCGACGAGATCGAGACGATCCTCCGCGATTGAGCGGATAGGGGGACGAAAGTCTTCGGCTTCCGACGAATGACCGCCCCGGGGAGGGAAAAGCGACTTCCCCGAGATCGGCGAAAACGCCGTCGGCGCACGGGATCGCCCGCCTATGGAGAAAAAATTCCGAAAAAATAAAAAAAGGTACTTGACAAATCCCGCCGTCCGCGCTATAATAATACAGGCATTTATAAACAGAAAGCAGATTTACTCTCACCCGTCGGCGCTCTCGGGCTGTCGGACGCGGTTGTTTATGAAATTCACGTTGCATAACGGTGTGATATGGATTTTTTAAGCGCGGGAGTTCCTTGCGCTTTTTGTTTTGGCTTTTTTCGCCGGGGCATACGCCTCGGAAAATCGTATCGGTTACACGAAAGGGAGTGTGTATCATCAGCGCAAAAGAACTACTCATCAACGAGGAGATTCGCGAAAAAGAAGTACGCGTGATCGGCGCGGACGGGGAACAGCTCGGCGTGATGCCGACGCGCGAAGCCTTATCCCGCGCGGAACAATCCGACCTCGACCTCGTATTGATCGCGCCGCAGGGTAATCCCCCGGTCTGTCGCATCATGGACTATGGTAAGTATCGCTTTGAGCAGTCGAAGCGGGAAAAGGAATCCCGTAAAAACCAAAAACAGGCGGAGCTCAAAGAGATCCAGATGTCGCTCAACATCGATACGAACGATTTCAATACCAAGGCGAACCAGGCGATCAAGTTCCTTAAAAACGGCGATAAGGTACGGATCAAGGTACGCTTTCGCCGCGCGCGCGAGCTCTCGCATATGAATCTCGGCGAGGATCTGATGAAGCGGTTTCTCGACGCATGCGCTGAATACGGCGCTTCCGAAAAGCCCGCGAAGCTCGAGGGGCGTAACTATATGACCGTCCTCGCGCCAAAGGCGGCGATCGCGGCGGCGAAAAAGGCAAAAACAAGCGTCGGACAACAGGCGGCGCAATCAAATAAGGAGGACTGAACACGATGGCAAAGAATAAGATGAAAACGCATAGCGGAGCGAAAAAGCGCTTTAAGTTTACGGCGACCGGTAAGATCAAGTATCAGCGCACGAACCGCCGTCACAGACTGACGCAAAAGGATACCAAGCGTAAGAGAGTGAACCGCGCGGCGGGCTACTGTGACAGCACGAACGTCGCGGAGGTAAAGGCGTTGATGCCTTACGCGAAGTAAAAGACGGCGGAGGATCTCATCGGGTAAAAGCGGATCTGTTCTTATAAAACGAAAACGGGAACGGACGACCGCGGAAAGAAAGGAAGGGCTATAAAATGGCACGTATCAAAGGCGCGTTAGCGACACGCAAAAGAAGAAATAAAACGTTAAAACTCGCGAAGGGGTATTGGGGCGGTAAATCTAAGCTCTTTAAGACCGCCAAAGAGGCGGTATGGAAATCGGGTCAGTACGCCTATATCAGTCGTCGGCTCAAAAAGAGAGACTTTCGTAAGCTTTGGATCACGCGTATTTCCGCGGCTTGTAAGCTTAACGGGATGAATTATTCGACATTTATCAACGGGTTAAAGAAGGCGAATATCGGGCTGAACCGTAAGATGCTTTCCGAGATCGCGATCAACGACGCGGCGGGCTTTACGGCTTTATGCGAAAAGGCGAAAGCCGCTCTATAAAATAAAAAAGGCGTATCACACCTGTGTACACGGACGTGATTTAGACTGTTTTAAAAGTCAAAATCGGCTTATTTCGGAAGGAAAAGGTGCTTGAGGGAAAACCATCAGGGTTTTCCCTCAAATCAAGATCATAGCCTAAAGCCGCAAAAATTCAAAGAATTTTTGCGGCTTTAGATTTTTGGCTACGCCAAAAATCGGCGACAGCTTGTCGAAAAACCGACCAAAGGGAGGTTTTTCGACAAGCTGTATCACGCCTGCGTATACAGGCGTGATTTCCTTTAATCTTCCTTTTTCGGGGGGCGTATTTTTTCGGCGCGGATCATCTCGTCCGGGTGCTTTTTAAAGTACCAAAGACAATAGCCGAGCGAGCTAAAGCCCGCGATCACTGCGCCCGTTAAGAGATACCCCGCGCCAAAGGCGGCGATCTCGGGCGACGCCTCATAAAGCTCGGCGAGCCGCCCGAGCGCGGCGGAGACCGCGATCCCCTCGGCGGCGGCGAACGCCTTCGCGGTCGCGAGGAGCGCCGAAAAGACCGCGCAAAGGATCGAGAGGATCGGACAGGTCACGACCCCAAAGGCGTCGAGTTTTTGCGCGAGGAAGCGATAATCCGAAAAGATCAAGAGCGTCGCGGCGGCGGAGAGGACATAACCGCCCAGCTCGGCGACCGTCCCGCCGATCCCGCTCTTTGAGCGGAGATCGATCGCCGCCATCGCGATAAAGACCATCGCGACCGCGCCGACGACCGCGCCGACGAGACCCTTCACGCTCCCGAGGTCAAAGCCGAGCTTGATCCGCTCGCCCGTTTCCTCTTTTTCCTTTTGTGAAGGCTTCGCCGCTCCCCCGAGGGTCGGTAAGGGTCGCGGGGCGATCCCCTCCTCGGCGAGTAGGGCTAAGACCCGATCGGCGAAATCAAACAGGGTCGGGAGCTTCTCCTGTAAAAAAGGATCGCGGCTCAGGGCGAGGATCACGCGGTCGACCTCACAGCGCTGGCTCAAGAGCGCGTTTTTTGGGAGCGCGGCGGAAAGCGCCGCGACCCCCGAAAAGATCTCCTTCTCCTTTTTATAGAGCGCGTCGCCATAGACCGCGATCCGATATTCGCCGTCCGCTTCAGATACGGCGACCCCGTAGCCGCGCCGCTCGCCCGCGAGCGTGAGCCGATCGGCGTAATATGTTAGCCCCGTGTCGCGCTCGGCGAGGGAAAGTTCGGAAAAATCCATGGATATTCTCTCTTTCTTCGGAATATTTTAGGCTACACCGCACAATTATTGTCGTTCGAGTGGCAGTCAGATTTTTTGTCAGATTGTACAGATTTTATGCAGGAAGGTGGTCTCCCCCGGGCGGGGGAGGTGTCGGCGTAGCCGACAGAGGGGCTGACCGACAGAGACGCCTTTCAAAGAAAATCTGTGCGATATGGCGGAAAAGATGGCTGTCAATCGGGCGGCAAAGGCGGAGCCGGTAATTGTGCGGTGTTGCCTTAACTTTTATTGTATCACATAACGGAGGTGATGTCAAATGGTCCTCTCCTCGCGAAAAAATCCCGCTGTCTTAAAATATCGGCGGCTCGCGCGGGAACGCGCTTATCGGGAGGAATGCGGCGAATTTCCGATCGAGGGGGCGCGGCTCTGTGACGAAGCGGTACGGTGTGGGCTGGCGCTGACCGGTTTTTACGCGACCGAGGCGGCGCGGGAGAAGTATGAAAAAATTTTTTCCGCCATTTCCCAAAGGATCGCGCCGATAATGATCTCGGCGGACGTCGCCGACTATATTTCGGACACAAAATCGCCCCAAGGACTTTTTATTACCGCAAAAACACTTGACAAAACGCCCGATATGGGTAAAATAATAAAGGGCGGGCGATACCTCCTCCTCGACGGGCTTCAAGATCCCGGGAACGTCGGGACGATGCTCCGTACCGCCGACGCGTTCGGCTTGAGCGGGGTGATCCTCTCGCCCGATTGCGCCGACCTTTACGCGCCCAAGACGGTGCGGAGCGCGATGGGCTCGCTCTTTCGGCTCGCGGCGATCCGTATGCCGCTCGTCGGCGCGGTCGCGGAGCTTAAAAAAAGCGGCTATCGCGTTTACGCGGCGACGCCCGACGTCGACGCCGTCCCGATCACGCGCTTAACGCTCGGCGAAAATACCGCCGTCGTGATCGGGAACGAGGGGAACGGGATCTCGCGCGAGGTATATCTCGCCTCGGATCAGAAATTATATATACCGATAGAGAACGCGGAGTCGCTCAACGCCGCGTCCGCCGCCGCGATCGTCTGCTGGGAGCTACGGCGAAACGCGTAACGCGTATCGATATACGCATTACGCGAAATAACGGGACGGGAACGTTTCGGGAAGGGAATGGTCATCAGCTTGTCAAATTTAGTGATCGTAGAGTCGCCGACAAAGGTGAAAACTGTCAAAAAAATTCTCGGGAAGGATTATGAGGTCGTCGCCTCGGCGGGGCATATCCGCGACCTACCGAAGTCGAAATTCGGCGTGGACATCGAAAACGGGTTTTTACCCTGTTACGAGAATAAGCGGGATAAGTCCGCGCTCATTAAAGAGCTTAAATCTCAGGCGAAGAACGCCGAGGTCGTCTATCTCGCGACCGACCCCGACCGCGAGGGCGAGGCGATCTCGTGGCACTTAGCGAACGTCTTAAAGCTCGACGATAAGCGCGCCGTCCGCGTCACCTTCAGCGAGATCACAAAAACGGGGATCGAGAACGGGATGGCGCACCCGCGCGGGCTCGATATGGATCTCATCAACGCCCAACAGGCGCGGCGGATCCTCGATCGGATCGTCGGCTATAAGCTCAGCCCCTTTCTTTGGAAAAAAGTCCGGCGCGGTCTCTCCGCCGGGCGGGTACAGTCGGCGGTCGTCCGCCTGATCGTCGACCGCGAGAAGGAGATCGAGGCTTTTGAGAGTAAGGAATACTGGAGCGTGGACGCTAAGCTAAAGGGCGCGTCGTCGCGTAAGACCTTCCCCGCCAAGCTCGCGGAGATCGACGGTAAGAAGGCGGAGCTCGGTAAAAAGGACGAGACCGACGCGGTACTCGAGCGGCTCAAAAACGCGGATTTTATCGTTAATTCCATAAAAAAGAGCGTCCGTAAGAAACAGCCCGCGCCGCCCTTTACGACCTCGACCCTCCAACAGGAGGCGTCGCGCCGCCTCTCGTTTAACGCCCGCCGCACCATGAAGGCGGCGCAGGAGCTTTATGAGGGGGTCGACATCGAGGGTCAGGGGACGATCGGTCTGATCACCTATATGAGGACGGACAGCCTCCGCGTATCGGAGGAGGCTCAGCGCGCCGCCGCCGCGCTCATCGAGGAGCGGTACGGTAAGGATTATCTCCCGCCCAAGCCGCGCGTCTATAAATCAAAATCGAACGCTCAGGACGCCCACGAGGCGATCCGCCCCTCGGTCGTCGAGATCCTACCCGAGACGGCGAAAAAAACGCTCACCTCCGATCAGTATAAGCTCTATCGCCTAATCTGGGAGCGCTTTATGGCGAGCCAGATGGCGAACGCGCTCTTAGACGCGGTCGCGATCGACGTCGAGGCGGCGGGCTGTCTCTTTAAGGCGTCGGGCTTTACGGTGCGGTTCGACGGCTTTACCCGCCTTTATGAGGAGAGCGCCGATAACGCCGACGACGAGGGCGGGGCGCTCCCAAAGCTTAACGAGGGGGAGAGGCTCGCCGTCGCCGAGCTGAACGGAAACCAGCATTTTACCCAACCTCCGCCCCGCTATAACGAGGCGAGCCTCATTAAGGCGATGGAGGAATACGGGATCGGTCGACCCTCGACCTATGCGCCGACGATCTCGACGATCCTCGACCGCCATTATGTCGAGCGCGAACAGCGCCAGCTAAAGCCGACCCCGCTCGGGGTCGTCATTACCGACCTCTTGAGCGAGCATTTTGAGCGGATCGTCGATACAAAATTCACCGCTCAGATGGAGCGCGAGCTCGACGAGATCGAGGAGGGTAAGACCGAATGGGTCAAGGTACTCGACTCGTTTTACGGCGACTTCGCCAAAACGCTCGAAAAAGCGGAGAAGGACATGGACGGGAAGCGCGTAAAGATCCCGAACGAGCCGACGGATATCGTCTGTGAGCAATGCGGGAAGCGTATGCTCATCAAGATCGGACCGTATGGGAAATTCCTCGGGTGTGAGGGCTTCCCCGACTGTAAAAACACCAAAAAGATCGTCAACGAGACGGGCGGGAAGTGTCCGAAATGCGGCTCGCGTATGCTCGCCAAAAAGAGCCGAAAGGGGAAGCCCTTCTTTGGCTGTGAGGACTATAAAAACTGCGGCTATATGACGTGGGACACGCCGATCGCCGACCTTTGTCCCCGTTGCGGCGCGACGCTTTTTAAGAAGGTCGGGAAGAAGGGTAAGGTCTACTGCGCCAAGGAGGGCTGTGGCTATGAGACCGAGGCACAGGCGGCGGAGGAACAAAAGGAGTAAGGCTTGGAAGACATCACGGTGATCGGCGCGGGACTCGCGGGCGTCGAGGCGGCGTATCGGATCGCGAACGGCGGCTTTCGCGTTCGTCTATACGAAATGAAGCCGAAAAAATATTCGCCCGCCCATCGATACGAGGGCTTCGCCGAGCTGGTATGTAGCAATTCCCTAAAAGCCGCGCGGATCGGGAGCGCGGCGGGTATGTTAAAGGAAGAGATGCGCCTACTCGGTTCGCTCGTGATCGAGGCGGCGGAGGCGACGGCGGTCGAGGCGGGCGGCGCGCTCGCGGTCGACCGATACGCCTTCTCCGACTATATCACCGCTAAGATCGTGAGCCACCCGAATATCACGGTCGTTTCCGAGGAAATAACGCGCTTCCCCGAGCGAAACACGATCGTCGCGACGGGTCCGCTCACGAGCGACCCCTTCGCGGCGGCGATCGAGGAGCGCTTCGGCGCGTCGCTTCGTTTTTACGACGCGGCGGCGCCGATCGTTACGGCGGAGAGCGTCGACCGCTCAAAAGCCTTTTACGCCTCGCGCTATGGGCGGGGCGACGCGGATTATCTTAACTGTCCCTTCACAAAAGAAGAATATGACCTTTTTTATGAGGAATTGGTCTCGGCTGAGACCGTACCCTTGCGCTCCTTTGAGACCCTAGCAGTCTATGAGGGGTGTATGCCCGTCGAGGTACTCGCCAAGCGGGGGAAGGACAGCGTCCGCTATGGCTGTATGAAGCCCGTCGGGTTAAGCGACCCGCATACCGGCTCGCGCCCCTACGCGGTCGTACAGCTCAGGAAAGAGGATCGCGCGGGGACGCTCTATAACCTCGTGGGGTTTCAGACGAACCTCAAATTCGGGGAACAAAAGCGGGTCTTTCGCCTGATCCCGGGGCTTGAGGGAGCGGAGTTCACGCGCTACGGCGTGATGCATCGGAACACGTTTTTAAACAGCCCGTGTCTCCTCGACGAGCGCTTTCGCCTCCGGGGGAGCGACGGGGTCTACTTCGCGGGACAGATCACGGGGGTCGAGGGCTATACCGAGAGCGCGGCGAGCGGGATCTTAGCGGCGCTCCACCTCCTCCGAGAGATCGGCGATAAGCCGCCGCTCACCCTCCCCGAGACGTCGATGTGTGGGGCGCTCTCGCGCCATATCTCGACCGAGACGGCGGATTTCCAGCCGATGGGGGCGAATATGGGGCTTCTCCCGCCGCTCCCCGAGCGGATCAAGGACAAGCGGGAGCGTTACGCCGCGATCGCGCGGCGGGGACTAACGGATCTGATCCGCGTGATGGCGGAGGAGATCGCGGAAGAGTGGAAAGGACGGACGTATGATGAAAATTGCGGTTGACGCCTTTGGCGGCGATCACGCCCCCGACGAGGTCATCAAGGGCGCGGTCGAGGCGGTCAAAAAGCTCGGGGTAACGGTGATCTTAACGGGGGATGAGGCGACGATCCGCGCGCGCTTTCGCGCGCTCGGTCTCGCCGAGACGGGGATCGAGATCGAGAACGCGAGCGGCGTGATCGAGATCGAGGATAACCCCCTCGAGATCAGGAGGTCTAAGGCGGACAGCTCGATGGGGACGGCGTTTCGCCTCGTCGCCGAGGGGAGGGCGGACGCCTTCGTCAGCGCGGGGAGTACGGCGGCGATCGTCGTCGGCGGGACGATGATCACGGGGCGGCTAAAGGGCGTTAAGCGCCCGTCGCTCACGCCGATCATGCCGAGCGTGAGCGGCTATTACCTCTTGACCGACGGGGGCGCGAACGCGGAATGTCGCCCCGAGATGCTCCTTCAATTCGCCGTGATGGGGAGCGTTTATATGGAGCGCGTGATGGGCGTTTCGGCGCCGCGCGTCGGTCTCCTCAATATCGGGACCGAGGACGAAAAGGGGCGCGACCTCGAGCGTGAGACGAACGAGCTTCTCAAAGGCTCGAGCCTCAACTATGTCGGGAATACCGAGGCGCGGGAGGTTCCGCTCGGGGCGGTCGACGTGATCGTGACCGACGGCTTTACGGGGAATATCTATCTAAAGACCGTCGAGGGCATGGGGAAATTTATGAAAAAAGCGCTCAAAGAGACGATCTTTGGCGGCGGTCTCGCGCGGATCGGCGCGCTCTTTTCGCTGAAGGGGATCAAGGCGGTCTCGAAGCAGATGGACTATCGCGAGGTCGGCGGCTCGCCGCTCCTCGGCGCGGCGAAGCCCGTCTTTAAGGCGCACGGGAGCAGCGACGCGGCGGCTTTTTATAACGCGATCCGTCAGGCGCGGGATTTCGTCGATAAAAAGGTCAACGACGAGATCGCGGCGGCTCTGGCGAGATCGCTCTCCGCCGGGGCGGACGGGGAAAAGGAGATGGTCAAGGGTGAAAAAGCTTGAGGCGGCGATGGGCTACCGCTTTCGTAATCGCGCGTACCTCGAGGAGGCGCTGACCCATTCCTCCTACGTCAACGGGAAGCATAACAGCAACGAGCGGTTGGAGTTCCTCGGCGACAGCGTTTTATCCGTCGTCGTCTCTAAATATCTCTTTGAGTCGCTCGACGTCCCCGAGGGGAAGCTCACAAAGATCCGCTCTCAGCTCGTCTGTGAGGATACGCTTTACGGCTTCGCGAAGAGGATCAATCTCGGGGCGTATATAAAGCTCGGGCGCGGCGAGGAGAATAACGGCGGGCGTAACCGCCGCTCGATCCTCGCGGACGCTTTTGAGGCGCTGATCGCGGCGGTCTATCTCGACGGCGGGCTCGAGCGGGCGCGGACGTTTATCCTACGCTTTGTCCCCTCGATCGAGGAGATCAAGGCGGGTCATCTCGCCTTCGGCGACTATAAAACGGTCTTACAGGAGATCATCCAACAAAACCCCGAGGAGAGGATCGAGTATGAGATCTCGGGCGAGCGCGGCGCGGCGCATATGCGCGTTTTTACCGCGAACGTCCTCTTAAACGGTCAGACGATCGGGTCGGGGAGCGGTAAGAGTAAAAAAGAGGCGGAACAGGCGGCGGCGAAGGAGGCGGTCTCGCTGATGGGCTATGCGACGGACTAACCTCGCGGTCTTTATCCCCCATATGGGCTGTCCCCACCGCTGTAGCTTCTGTGACCAGCGCGTGATCGGCGGGCGTGAGACCCCGCCCTCGCCGTCGGAGGTCGTCGCCCTCTTAACGGAGCAACAGCCGATCCTCGCGCGATCGGGGACGACGGCTCAGATCGCCTTTTTCGGCGGGAGCTTTACCGCCGTCGAGCGCGGGTATATGACGGCGCTTTTAGAGACGGCGGCGGCGTTTATCCGCCGCTATCCGGCGCAATACGACGGGATACGCTGTTCGACCCGCCCCGACGCGGTCGACGGCGAGATCGCCGCGATCTTAAAGGCTTACGGCGTGACGGCGGTCGAGCTCGGCGCTCAGAGTATGTCGGACGAGGTACTTTCGGCGAATCGGCGCGGTCACACGGCGGCTCAGACCCTCGCGGCGGCGCGGCTCTTAAAAGAGAGCGGCTTTGAGCTCGGGCTACAGATGATGACGGGGCTCTATCGCGACACACCCGAGCGCTGTATCGCGACGGCGCGGGCGTTTATCGCGATGAGCGCCGACACGGTGAGGATCTATCCGACGGTCGTTTTAAGGGGGACGGAGCTTGGTTCGCTTTATGAGCGCGGCTTATTTAAAAGCTTTGGCTTTGACGAGACGATCGAGCTTTGCGCCGAGCTGCTCACGATTTTTGGAAGGAGCGGTGTCCCCGTGATCCGCCTCGGACTCCACGCCTCGCCGGACGTCGAGAGAGATCGGATCGGCGGCGTATATCACCCCGCCCTGCGCGAGCTCGTCGAGAGCCGCGCCTGCTACAAAAAAATAAAGGAAGAAACGGACAGGCTCGGAGGTCGGCGCTTTACGATCTACGCCGATCGGCGTATGTTTAGCCGGATTGTCGGTCAAAAGCGCGAGAACCGCGAAAGGCTCGCACGGGAGGGTCTGACCTTTCGATTAAAAGAAGAAGACGGAACGCCGCTTCGCGTCGAGGCGGCGGAATAAGAGGATTATGTATTTTAAAACATTGGAGATCCAGGGCTTTAAGTCGTTCGCGGATAAAACGGTGCTTAATTTTGACACCAAGATGACGGCGATCGTCGGGAGCAACGGAAACGGAAAAAGCAATATCAGCGACGCGCTTCGCTGGGTCATGGGCGAACAGGGGGCTAAGACCCTACGCGGCGATAAAATGGAGGACGTGATCTTTCACGGGACGGTCTCGCGGCGTCAGATGGGCTTCGCCAAGGTCGCGCTCTCGATCGATAACGCCGACCGCGCCCTACCGATCGAGACGGACGAGGTCGTCATCACGCGTAAGCTCTATCGGACGGGCGAGAGCGAATATCTCATCAACGGCGAAAAGTCGCGTTTAAAGGATATCCAAGAGCTTTTACTCGGGACGGGTCTCGGGCGCGACGGCTATTCGATCATCGGTCAGGGGCGCGTCGCCGAGATCGTCAACGCCAAGGGGAGCCAGCGCCGCGAAATTTTTGAGGAGGCGGCGGGGGTATCAAAGTTCCTCCACCGTAAGGCGGAGGCGGAGCGCGAGCTGTCCCGCGCGGAGGAGAACCTCCTTCGCCTGAAGGACATCGAGCTGAGCTTAGAAGAACGCCTTCCCGCGCTCGAGAAGCAGTCGGAGAAGGCTCGCCGCGCGAAGCTCCTCCTCGAAGAAGAAAAAACGATCGAGATCTCGGTCACGGCGGCGGAGCTCGAGCGCCTTCGTAAAAGCCTCACCGAGACCGAGAACGCGATCCTCGTCAATCAAGGGGAATGTGAGCATTTTGACCGCGAGATCGGCGAGCTCGAGGAGGAGAACGAACGCCTCACGATCACAAAGGGTCAGTTCTCCGCGCGGCTCGACGAGCTGAGGCGGATGGGCGACCGCGCGAAGGACGAGATGGCGGACGCGGATAAAGAGATCGCCGTCCTCGAGAACGAGATCCGCCATAACGACGCGCGGATCGAGGAGATCACCCGTCGGATCGAGGAGGGGAAGCGCTCCGCCGCCGAATTTGACGAAAGGATCGCGCGGCTCGACGGCGAAGCCGACGCGGCGAAGCGGTCGGCGGAGGATTGCGGCGCGGAGATGGAGCGCCTTCGCGATCGGATCACCGCTTCGATCGAGGAAAATAAGGGATTAAGCGAGGAGCATAAGGCGCTCGACGAAAAAACAGGGATCTTATACGGGAAGCTCACCGAGGCGAAGCTCACCGCCCAACAGGCGGAGCAGACCGTACAAAGCCTCACCGAGCAATTCTCCGCTGACACCGAGCGGGTAGAAAATCAGGAAAAGCTCGCGGACGAATACCGCGAAAAGCGCCGCGCGCTCGCCGCCGAGCTCGATCGGCTCGGCGAGGAGAGCGCCGACCTCGAAAATCGCCTGAACGGCTACGAAAAGCTCTTCGGCGGGAAGCGCGACCGCCTCGCGGCGAAGCGGGCGGAATTTGAGGAGCTTCGGAAAAGCTATGAGCGAAAGCGCCAGCGGCTCGAGGTTCTCTCCGACGTTGAGAAGAATATGGTCGGCTATTTCTCGAGCGTTAAATCCGTTATACAGGCGGCGAAGGCGGGGCGGTTAAGCGGGATACGCGGGACGGTCGCGGACATCCTCTCGGTCGATAAAAAGTACGGGATCGCGATCGAGACCGCGCTCGGGAACGCCCTACAAAACATCATCGTCGAGAACGAGGAGACCGCCAAGCGCTGTATCCGTTATTTAAAGGACACGAACGGCGGGCGGGCGACGTTTTATCCGCTTACCTCGGTCAAGGGGACGGAGCTGAATCAAAGCGGGCTATCCGACGAGGAGGGCTTTGAGGGGTTAGGCTCCGAGTTGGTACGGTGTGACCCGGAATATCTCGGGATCGTCCGCTCTGTCCTCGGGAAGACGGCGGTCGCCGACGACATCAATACCGCGACGCGGATCGCGAAAAAATACGGCTATCGCTTTCGGATCATTACCCTCGACGGTCAGGTCATCAACGCGGGTGGGTCTTTCACGGGCGGCTCGGTAAAAGAGACGAGCGGGATCATCTCGCGGAAGCAGGAGATCGACACGCTCTTCGCCGAGACGACCAAGCTAAAGGACACGATCGGGCTGTCGCGCGGAAGCCTCACCGAACTCGAGGCGGAGGTCCGTAAAACGGAAATGGAGATCGAGGGCTATAAAGACCGCCTCCGCGAGCTAAAGGAGGATGAGATCCGCTTAACGGCGGAGATCGGCGGGGTCAAGGATCTGATCCTACAATGTGAGGAACAGCGGGAGAACGCCGAGCTCGTTATCGACCGAGGACGTAAACAGCTCGCGCAACAGCGCGAGGTCATCGAGGAATGTATCAAGCGGCGGGCTCAGATCGAGGCGCAGATCAAGGAGAACGAAGAAAAGCTCGCGCTCTCGGGCGAGCGGCTCGAAAAGGCGGACAGCGAGCGAAGCTGCATCTCGGACAGGATCGGCGAGCTCAATTTAAAGCGCCTCTCTTTTGAGAAGGACGCGGAGCGGATCGCGGCGGAGCGAGCCTCGGTCGAGGCGGCGAAAAGCGCCGCCGGCGAAAGCGAGGAAAAAAGCCGCGCCGAGATCGTCGCGATCGGCGAAAACAGCGAGGCGATCCGTAAGGAGATCGCGGACAAGCGCGAGCGGGTCGAGGGCTATCGGCGTTCGCTCGGGGATAACGACGCGGCGATCGGCGAACTGATCCGTAAAGAGAATGAATGTGAACAGCGCATGGCGGCGGTCGTCCGCGAGATCCGCGAAAAGAGCGAGGATAAGACAAAATTCTCGAGCGCGCTCGCGGTCGCGGTCGAAAAAAGATCCGCGATCGAGCGCGACGACGAAAAGCTCCGCGCGACCCTCTGGGAGAAATACGAGCTGACGGTATCCGAGGCGCGGGAACAGGCGCAAAAGCTCGACGACCTCCCCGAGGCGCAAAAACAGCTTCGCGAGCTGAGGCAAAAAATTTCCGCGCTCGGGAACGTCAATTTCGCGGCGATCGAGGAATTTGAGGAGGTCAAGGCGAAATACGACGAGCTATCGGGACAGCTCGGCGACGTCGAGCGCTCAAAGCGCGAGCTCGAGAAGCTCATCGCCGCGTTCACGGCGGATATTAAGGCGAGATTTCTCGCGAGCTTTAACGACATCAACGAGAAATTCAGCGAAATTTTTAAGGAAGTATTCGGCGGCGGCGAGGCGCATCTGGCGCTTATCGACCCCGAGGACGTCCTCGGGAGCGGGATCGAGATCTTCGCCGCCCCGCCCGGGAAGCTCATCAAAAACCTCATCTCGCTCTCGGGCGGGGAACAGACGATGGTCGCGATCACGATCTATTTCGCGATCCTTTTACACCGTCCGACCCCGTTTTGTATGCTCGACGAGGTAGACGCGGCGCTCGACGAGATAAACGTCGTAAAATACATAACCTATCTAAAGCGCTTTTGTACCCGTACCCAGCTTATGGTCATCACCCACAGGAGGGGGACGATCGAGGGCTGTGACGTGTTATACGGCGTATATATGCAGGAAAAGGGCGTGTCAAAGCTCCTTCATCAGGAGCTGATCGACGACCTCGAGCTTGAGCTGGATTAGCGGAGAAAGGACGATCATGGGATTTTTTGATAAGCTGAAGGAAGGACTCAAAAAAACGAAGGAGGGCTTCGTCGCGAAGGTCGAGACGCTCGTCAATTCCTTCACAAAGATCGACGAGGACTTTTTTGAGGAGCTGGAGGAGACGCTGATCCTCTCGGATCTCGGCGCGGCGACCTCCGCCTCGGTCTGTGACCGCCTACGCGACGAGGTAAAGCGGACGGGGACGACCGACCCCGCCGAGGTCAAGCGCCTTTTAAAGGGGATCATCGCCGAGCTTTTAAGCGGCGATAACGAGCTCGATCTATCGACAAAGCCCTCGGTCGTCCTCGTCATCGGCGTAAACGGCGCGGGGAAAACGACCACGATCGGTAAGCTCTCGGCGAACTTTAAACGGGACGGTAAAAAGGTTCTCGTCGCGGCGGCGGATACCTTCCGCGCGGCGGCGATCGATCAGCTCGCGGTCTGGACGGAGCGCGCGGGGGTCGATCTCGTCCGCCACACCGAGGGGAGCGACCCCGCCGCCGTCGTCTACGACGCCTGTACGGCGGCGAAGGCGCGGGGCGCGGACGTCCTCTTGATCGATACGGCGGGGCGGCTCCATAATAAGAAAAACCTTATGGAGGAGCTTAAAAAGATCTCGCGGATCATCACCGAGCGGCTCCCCGAGAGCCGGCTCGAGACCCTCCTCGTCCTCGACGCGACGACGGGTCAAAACGCCGTTAATCAGGCGCGGCTCTTTCGCGAGGTATGCGACATCACGGGGATCGTTTTAACGAAGCTCGACGGAACGGCGAAGGGCGGGATCATCCTCCCGATCAAGAATGAGCTCGGGATCTCGGTGAAATTCGTCGGCGTCGGCGAAAAGCTCGACGACCTCCAGCCGTTTATCCCCGAGGACTACGCGGACATCCTCTTCTCCGACGAGGAGGGCGAAGCCCGTAAAGGAGAAGGCGACCCGCCGGGAGAAGATAGCGTACTTCCCTAGGGCAACACCGCACAATTACCGCCTGCGGCTTTGCCGTCCGATTGACAGCCATCTTTTCCGCCATATTGCACAGATTTTCTTTGAAAGGCGTCAGCCTTCCTGCATAAAATCTGTACAATCTGACAAAAAATCTGACTGTCACTCGAACGACAATAATTATGCGGTGTAGCCCTAAAAAAGGAACAAGACGGGGATAGGAAACATACTTCCCAAAAAATAAAACGAAAAGAAAGGAAATCCGAAGGTATGAAGCTTGTGGTTGCGACAAACAATCAGGGGAAGGTAAGAGAGCTGAAACGCATGCTCTCGCCGCTCGGGATCGAGCCGGTCTCGCTCAAGGACGAGGGGATCGCGGTCGAGGTCGTCGAGGACGGCGAGACCTTCGCCGAGAACGCGCATATCAAGGCGGAGGCGGTCTATAAGCTCTGTCGCTGTCCCGTCCTCGCGGACGACAGCGGGCTCGAGGTCGACTTTCTCGGCGGCGCGCCCGGGATCTATTCGGCGCGGTACGCGGGCGAGGGCGCGACCGACCGCGAGAGGCTCGAGAGGGTACTTTCCGAGCTGGAGGGGGTCGACGAGGGACTGCGCGGGGCGCGGTTCGTTTGCGCCCTTTATTGTATCTTGGACGACGAGACGGAATATTCCGTCCTCGGGACGCTCGAGGGGACGATCGGGACCGAGCCGAGGGGCGAGAACGGCTTTGGCTATGATCCGATCTTTTACGTTGGCGAAAAAAGCCTCGCCCAGCTCGGCGAGGAGGAAAAAAATCGGATCAGCCACCGCGCCAACGCGATGAAAAAGCTGGTCGACATTTTAAGGGAAAAAGAGGGGCGGATATTTGAATGACGGGGAAGGAAAGAGCGAAGCTCCGCTCAATCGCGAACACGTATGAGACGGTACTTTTTGTCGGTAAGAACGGGATCGGTTCCGAGCTTATCAAACAGGCGGACGACGCGATCGAGAAGCGCGAGCTTATCAAGGGGAAGGTCCACGAGACCTGTGAAATGAACGCGCGGGAGGTCTGCGCCGCGCTCTGTGAGGCGCTAAACGCCGAGCCGATCCAAGTGATCGGGTCGCGTTTCGTGATCTATCGGCGAAACCCCGATCCCAAGAAAAGGACGGTAGCGGTCGATGAATAAGGTCGGTATCTTCGGCGGCGCGTTTGACCCGATCCATAACGGTCACACCGCGCTCGTGAGGGCGGCGGCGAAGGAGCTGAAGCTAAAGGAAACGCTCGTGATCCCGACGGCGGCGTCGCCGCATAAAAAGAGCGAGGGCGCGTCGTTTGAGGATCGGGCGGAGATGTGTCGGCTCGTATTCGGCGGAGAGCCGGGCTTTATCGTCTCGGAGATCGAGAGATCGCTCGACGCGCCGAATTACACGATCCGTACCGTCCGCGCCTTAAAGGAAATTTATCCCCGGGATACCGAGTTTTATCTGATCCTCGGGGGGGATATGCTGTTTTATTTTGAGGAGTGGTATCGTCACGAGGCGTTAAGGAAGGAATGCCGCGTCGTCGCGGCGGCGCGGGAAAACGACAGCTATCCCGACCTCGTCGAATACGCGAACCGCCTCGGGCGGGTCAAGGTTTTGAACCTCCCCGTTATGGAGCTGTCCTCCTCGGAGGTACGCGACAGGATCAAGAGGGGCGAGAGTACGGCGGGGCTTTTAGACGAGCGCGTCCGCGCCTATATCGACGAAAGGGGGCTTTATCGTGACGGCGGAGCAAAAGGAATATAAGGCGCTCTTAAAGGAGACGCTCAGTAAAAAGCGCTATACTCACTGTTGTAACGTGGCGCAGATGTGTGAAAGGCTCGCGGAGCTGAACGATTTTGACCCCGTGAAGGCGTACACGGCGGGGCTTCTCCACGATATTCGGAAGGAAACAGACCCCGAGACGATGAAGCGCGAGGTATTGATGAGCGGCTTTGAGGTCGACCCCGTCGAGCTCGAGACGCGCCCGCTCTGGCACGCGATCGCGAGCGCGTACTACTGCCGCGCCGAGCTCGGGATCGCGGATCAGGATCTCTTAAACGCGATCCGCTTTCATACGGTCGGGCGCGCGCATATGACCACGCTCGAGAAGATCGTCTATCTCGGCGATCTTGTTTCGGCGGATCGCGATTTTAAGGACGTAGAGAAGTATCGGCGGCTCGTCCTCGAGGATCTCGATAACGCGATGTTTCATTCGATGAAATGGTCGATCAAAAGCACAATCGAGAAGGGATCGAAGATCCCGGTCTCGTCGATCGAGGCGTATAACTTTTATATGGATTTTACGAAAGAAAGGGTACACTAGTATGACGGATACGGAAGTAGTAAGAGCGGCGGTCAAGGCGCTCGACGATAAAAAGGCGGGTAAGATCCGCGTCCTAAGGATCGGGGATCTTACGATCCTCGCGAATTATTTCGTGATCGCCGAGGGGACGAGTACGACCCAGGTCAAGGCGATGGCGGACGAGGTCGAGTTTAAGCTTGGCGAGCTCGGCGTCCGCCCAAAAAGCGTCTCGGGGATAAGGGGCGCGACTTGGGTCACGCTCGATTATATCGACGTCGTCGTCCACGCTTTTTATAAAGAGACGCGCGAATTTTATGACCTCGAGCGCCTGTGGCAGGACGGCGAGGAAATAAATATCGAAGAATTTTTAAAATAGGTATTGACATTTCGTGGAAGTTATAGTATAATATGTGGAGAGCAAATATATTGTTCGCTACGACTTTGTAGATAACCTGTGCCGTAAGGCAAAGGGAGGGATATAGATGGCGGAAATTCGTCTTGGAAAGAACGAATCGCTCGACACCGCGTTAAAGCGGTTCAAGCGTTCGTGCGCTAGAGACGGCGTTTTAGCCGAGGTTCGTAAAAGAGAACATTACGAAAAGCCTTCGGTAAAGCGTAAAAAGAAGTCCGAAGCGGCTCGCAAGCGTAAGTTTAAGTAACGGGCGGTCGCGCGGAGCGAAAGCCGTAAAACGGAAAGCGTAAGAAAAGGATCTGTCCGTAAAGCCGACGAAGCGGCTTCCGTATGGGTGGATTTCGGGCGGGCTTGTACGAGTCCGCCCGTTTTATTTGTGTTATTTTTTTGGGTGAAGGCTCAAAAGTCGGGAGAGGAGGCGCGTCTATGGCGATCTTTAGACCCACGCTTTGGATCAGGAACGTCCTCGCGATCGACGCGGCGTTCTTACGCGAGAACGGGATCGACGCGCTCGTCCTCGACCTCGATAATACCCTCTCGATGCACGGAAATCCCGCCGCCGAGGAGGGCGTGACCGAGTGGCTCGCGGAGATGAGGGCGCTCGGCGTCCCGATGATGGTCGTCTCGAATAACAGCGCGCGGCGGGTCGCGCCCCTCGCGAAAAAGCTCGGGCTCGCCTTTATCTCCTCGGGGACGAAGCCGCTCCCCTTTGGGATCAAGAGGGCGATCCGCCGCCTCGGGGTCGCGCCCGCGCGAACCGCCGTCGTCGGCGATCAGATCTTTACCGACGTGATGGGCGGGAATTTCGCCGGGACAAAAACGATCCTCGTCGAGCCGTTTCATTTGGAGAAGGGGATCTTATTCAAGCTCAAGCGAGCCGCCGAGGGCTTTGTCTTTCGGCGGGATTTCAGCCGGCTGAAATAGCGGGAACGAAGCTTGACGGCGCGAAAAAGGCGAAAACGAGGAGGAACGGAAAAAATGATCACATTCGGACCGGGCGGAAATTCCGAGAGCTTCGGGCGGAGGAAGTTCCCCGAGGAGCTTCCCGATTACCTGAAGTCCTTCGGGCTGAACGGGTATGAGATCGAGTGCGGGCGGGGGGTAAGGATCGCGGAGAAGACCTATGAGCTTCTCCCCGCGCTCGCGGCGGAGCATAAGATCAACCTCACGCTCCATGCGCCCTATTTTATCTCGCTCTCGAGTGAGAATGAGGAAACGCGGCTAAAGAGCGTCCCCTACCTCCTCGAGAGCGCCCGCGCGGCGCACCGGCTCGGCGTTCGGAAGATCGTCGTCCACTCCGGCTCCTGCGCCAAAATGACGCGCGAAGCGGCGCTCGCCCTCGCGAAGGATACCTTAACGCGGGCGCAAGCGGCGCTCGACGAGGAAGGACTGACCGGGATCGTCCTTTGTCCCGAGACGATGGGGAAGATCAATCAGCTCGGGACGCTCTCGGAGGTACTGGAGCTTTGTACGGCAGACGAGCGCTTCCTCCCCTGTATCGACTTCGGGCATTTAAACGCGCGGACGCTCGGCGGGATCAAGACGCGGGAGGATTACGCCGCGATCCTCGACGAGATCGAGGATAAGCTCGGCTTTGAGCGGCTCAAAAGGATGCACGTCCATTTCAGCAAAATTCAATATACGGCGGGCGGCGAAAAATGCCACCTGACCTTCGCGGACAAGGAATACGGACCGGAGTACGAGCCGCTGATGGAGCTTTTCGTCATGCGGGGTCTCGAGCCGTCGGTCATCTCGGAGAGCGCGGGAACGCAGGCGGAGGACGCGGCGGCGATGAAACGAGCCTATGAGGGGTTTTTGACGCAATAAGGAAGGAAGCGAAAATATGAAGCTTTATATCGTAAACGGACCGAACCTCGACCTACTCGGGAAGCGCGAGCCGCAGATCTACGGCTCGGATACGCTCGAGACGATCAACGCGGAGCTTTCGGAGTACTGCGCGGGGATCGGGGTCACGCCCGTATTCTTTCAGTCCAACTCGGAGGGCGGGCTGGTCGATATCCTCCATGCGGCGAGAGAGGACGCGGACGGGATCGTCTTAAACGCGGGGGCGTATACCCATTACAGTATCGCGATCCGCGACGCGATCGCCGCGACCGACCTGCCCTGTGTCGAGGTGCATTTGTCGAACGTCCACAAGCGTGAGGAGTTTCGTCATCGGTCGGTGCTTTCGGCGGTGTGTACGGGCGTGATCTGCGGCTTCGGGAAGGACGTCTATCGTCTCGCCGTGTCCGCGCTCGCCGAGGCGCACGCCTGCACAAAAAAATAAGCAACAAAAACGCAAAAAAGGAAGTTTTTATGTTCACAACGGAAAGGATCGCCGCGGAATTAAAGGACGAGCGCCACGCGGCTTTTATCACGGGCGACGTCGCCCGCCGCTATGTCTCGGGCTTTCGCTCCTCGGCGGGGGTCGTCCTCGTCACGAAGAAAAAGAGCAGCTTTATCGTCGACGCGCGCTATTTCGAGAAGGCGGAGCAGGAGGCGAAGGGCTGTGAGGTGCTACTTCTGACCGATCTCAGGAAGCAGCTCTATACCCTCATCGAGGAACAGGGGATCGAGGTCGTCTCGATCGAGAGTAAGACGGTCACGGTCAGCGAGCTCGAGGATTATAAAAAGCTCTTTAACGCGCTGACGGTCGATTCGTCGCCGTGGCTCTCGACGCTTATCGAGCGGATGAGGATGATCAAGTCCGACGTGGAGATCGCCAAGATCGAGGCGGCGCAAAGGATCGCCGAGGCGGCTTTTTCCAAGCTCATCACCTCGATCCGCGTCGGTATGACCGAGAAACAGGTCGCCTCGGTGTTGGATTTCTATATGCGCGACCTCGGCGCGGACGCGATCTCCTTTGATACGATCGCCGCCTCGGGGGTCAACTCCGCCTGTCCCCACGCCGTACCGACCGATAAGCCGCTCAAAAACGGCGAATTTTTAACGCTCGATTTTGGCGCGGTCGTCGACGGCTATCACTCGGATATGACGCGGACGGTCGCGATCGGGAAGCCCGACGAGGAGATGAAAAACGTTTATAACGCGGTCTGGGGCGCGAACACCGACGCGATCAAGGCGGTACGCGCCGACATCACGGGGAAGCTCGTCGATAACGTCGCGCGAAGCACCCTCGACGCTTGGGGGTATGAGAAGTACTTCACCCACGGGCTCGGTCACGGGGTTGGGCTGGAAATTCACGAAGCTCCCGCCGTCTCGGCGCGAAGCCCCTTCACCCTCCACGAGGGGATGGTCATCACGATCGAGCCGGGGGTCTATCTCCCCCATAAATACGGCGTAAGGATCGAGGATATGGTCGTCGTGACGACCGACGGGTGTATGAACTTGACGAAAACGCCGAAAACGCTCATCTATATTTGATTTTTTTGAAAAAAATCATAAAATTTAGCGAAAGGTCTTGCAATTTTTCATAAAATCGTGTAGAATAGAATAGATGTTTTTAGGCGAGATCGGATATACTATGACGGGGCTTACGCTTATTCAAAAAAGCGGCGCGTCCCTTAAAGGAAAGGAAAGGCAGCATTTATGATTACAGCAGGCGATTTCAGAAACGGTATGACGTTCGAGGAGGACGGGAGCGTAATGCAGGTGATCGAGTTTCAGCACGTGAAGCCCGGGAAGGGCGCGGCGTTCGTCAGGACAAAGACAAAGAACGTCATCACCGGCGCGGTGGTCGAGAAGTCTTATAACCCGACCGCGAAATTCCCGACCGCCTTTATCGAGCGGAAGGATATGGAATATACCTATAACGACGGCTCGCTCTATCACTTTATGGATAGCGAGACCTATGAGGACGTTCCGATCAACGCCGCCGACCTCGGCGACAGCTTTAAGTTCGTTAAAGAGAATATGGTTTGTAAGATCCTCTCGTATAAGGGGAAGGTCTTTGGCGTAGAGCCGCCGAACTTCGTCGAGCTCGAGGTGACCGAGACCGATCCCGGCTTTAAGGGCGACACCGCGACGAACGCGACAAAGCCCGCGACCCTCGAGACGGGGGCGCAGATCCGCGTTCCGCTCTTTATCGACGTCGGCGAGGTCATTCGGATCGACACGAGAACGGGCGAATATATGGAGCGCGCGGGGAAGTAACGCGCCGCTTCGAGGAATGCGGATCGCGGCGGTTTTTCGCTTTTCGCTTTTGGGAAGGAGCGAAGGGCGGCGGTCTTTCACGGGAAAGGAAGGATAATGTGGCTATGACGATTGCCGAAAAGGTTTCTTATATCAAGGGTCTCGCCGAGGGGATGAAGCTCGACGACAGCACGAACGAGGGGAAGGTCATTCACGCGATGCTCGACGTTTTAAACGACATCGCGCTGAATATCGAGGAGATCGACTCCGACCTCGCCGACGTGGGCGACGTCGTCTCCGACCTCGAGGACAGCGTTTATGACCTCGAGGAAGAGGTATACGGCGAATATGACGACGACGAGGACGACGACCCCTTTGACGACGACGATCTCTATGAGATCACCTGTCCGAATTGCGGGAACTCGATCACGACGGATTTTGAGGTCATCTCCGAGGGAGAGCTGGACTGTCCGAATTGCGGCGAGCGGCTCGAATTTGATCTGAAGGCGCTTGACGAGGACGACGACGAATAAATTCGGATTTATCGGGCGTTCGCCCGATCGATCATAAAAAATTTATGTTTCGGGGCGGAGTGAAATTCTCCACCGGTGGTATAGTCCACGAGCCGAATAGCCGTGAAAAGCGGAAATTCGGCATGACTCGGTGAAATTCCGAGACCGACGGTATAGTCCGGATGAAAGAAACATAGCGGTTTTGCGTTTTATGCCCCGACTGTTGTATGACAATGGTCGGGGCTTTGTTTTTCGCGAAATCGCCTTTCGCCCTGTCGAAAGGAAGGCTTTATTATGGTAAGTAAAAAGACACGGTTTTTAACGATCACGGCGATCCTCTCGGCGTTCGCGGCGGTGCTTCAGTTTTTGGAGTTCCCGATCCCGTTTTTGATCCCGACGTTTGTGAAGTTCGATTTCTCCGACCTTCCCGCGCTGATCGCGGCGTTTCTCGTTTCGCCGCTCTCGGGCGTCGCGGTCTGTGTCGTGAAGAATATCGTCCACCTGTTGTTCACTCAGTCGGCGGGGATCGGCGAGCTCGCGAACGCCCTCATCGGGATCGTGATGGTGATCTCGGCGGGGCTGATCTATCGGCGAAAGCCGACGCGCCGCGCGGCGCTCGTCGGCTGTATCGTCGGCTCGCTCACAGCGGCGGTTTTGAGCGTTTTTGTGAATTATTACATCAGCTATCCGTTTTATATGCGGTTTACGCCGCTCGAAACCATTCTCGAGCTTTACCGCGAGCTCAACGGCGGGGTCGGGACGCTCTGGGACGCGCTGATCCTCTTTAACGCGCCGTTTACGCTCTTAAAGTTCGCGATCGTCTCCGCGATCACCTTCGCGGTCTATAAGCCGCTCTCGAACGCGGTAAAGCGCGTTTGGGGCGCGGAGGGGAAGGAAAGCTGATCCTTCTCTCACCAAATACAAAAAGCCCCGACCTATGACAGATCGTCTCAGGTCGGGGTTATCTCTTTTAAAGAAGCTCGGTCAGCTCGTTTATGATCCCTTCATAATGCGGGTCGATCAGACCGAAGTCCATCTCTTTATAGCTCCACGCCGCGCGGGCGATCCCGTATTTCTCATGGGCGGCGTGAATGTCCCGATACCAGCGAAGGGTACTCTCGGGATCGGCTTGATCGATCACGCCGTATTCGCCGCAGTAGAGCGGGAGATCGTACTTCTCCGCCAGCGCGACGGCGGGGGCGAACATCGCGTCGAAATATCCCGAGGTGAGCGATCCCTCGCCGAAGGGGGCAAATTCTCCCGCGAAATCCTCGCCGAACATCGCGCGGGAATGAGCGGCATAGACGTTCGCGGGCGACGGATAGGCGATCCGAAAGTCGGCGGGCATATGATCGACCCAGCCCGCGCCTTGGTGCGTAAAGACGAGCGGACTGTAACAATGGAAGGTTAGGACGATATTCTCGTCAAAGGGCGGCTCTAAGAGGGTAAGCCCATAGATACTGTCGTTAAAGATCCCGCCGAGGACGATCCGCGTTTTAGGCGCGATCGCGCGGATCGCGCGGATCGCCCGCGCGGAGATACGGTTCCAAGGGTCGGCGAATTCGCGGCTCGTGACCTCGTTTAAAAGCTCAAAGGCGATATTGTCGCGGTCGCCGTAGCGGCGCGAAAGCTCCTCCCAAAGGGCGATAAACTGATCCTGTAACCGCTCGTCGCTAAAAAAGGAGCAGTAGCTTTTATCGTCGAACACAAAGCCGCACGCCTTATGGAGGTCGAGGACGACGTTCAGCCCGCTCTTTTGACACCACGAGAGACAGCGGTCGATATGGGCGAAGCCGCTCTCGATCAAGCGCCCGTCCTCCTCTTGAATGACGTTATAATCGACGGGGAGGCGGACATGATCGAGTCCCATCGCGGCGATCCGCTCGACGTCCTCCTCCGTGATAAAGCTCGCGTAGTGGGCGTCGTTATAGTTTCCCTTACATTGAGAGAGCCAGCCGCCGAGATTGACCCCTTTTTTAAATCCGATCCAGTCCTTCATGTCGTTCGTCCTTTCCGTCGTTTTTCTTGTTATAAATATATCACAGCCGAGCCTATCTGTCAAGCCGAAGGATCGCAAATTTTTTCTGAAAATAATGTGAAATCGGTTGCGTTTTTTTATATTTTATGGTATAATAAAGTGAAAATAGGGTATTATGTACTTTTATCTTTTTGGGAAGGGTTCTTTTCGGCGGGCTTCGCCGAAAAAACGAGCCTTTAACGGATCGGGGGCTTTTGAGGTGATCAATATTGCGCTGGACGGTCCCGTCGGCGCGGGGAAAAGCTCGGTCGCGCGGGAGAGCGCGAAGCGCCTCGGTTATGTCTATGTCGATACCGGCGCGCTTTACCGCGCCGTCGGGCTATACTGCGTCCGAAATGGGATCGAGATGACGGAGGAGAACGAGGCGAACGTCAAAAAGGCGATCGAGGGCGGGTTGACGCTCGAGCTTCGCCTTGAGGACGGGGTACAGCTCGTCTATATGAACGGCGAGAATGTTTCCGACGAGATCCGCCTCCCCGAGATCAGTATGGCGGCGAGCGCCGTCTCGGCGATCCCCGCCGTCCGCCGATTCCTCCTCGAGACCCAGCGCTCGATCGCCGCCGCCCACGACGTGATCATGGACGGGCGCGACATCGGGACGGTCATCCTCCCGAACGCACAGGTAAAGATTTTTATCACCGCGAAGCCCGAGATCCGCGCGAAGCGCCGTTATGACGAGCTGATCGCGAAGGGGATCGAGGCGGACTATGACGAGGTCCTGAGCGATCTTATGACGCGCGACTATAACGACAGCCACCGTAAGGAAGCCCCGCTCAAGCAGGCGGAGGACGCGATCCTCCTCGACACGTCGGAGCTCGATTTTGAGCGGTCGGTAAGGGCGGTTGTCGAACTCGCGAAAAAAGCCGCGAAATAGACGGGGAGGGATCGATCCCCCGATTTTACGGGGGACGCGAAAGCGCAGTCCTTCCATAAAAATAAAGAAACGGGAGCGTTTAAGAGTGTACCTGTTTTTTAGGAAGCTTTTGTCCATTGTCTTTCATATAAAATATCGGATCACCCTCCACCACGAGGAAAATATCGCGGGGCTTAAGGGCGGGTATATCATCGCGTCAAATCACCTCAAAATGCTCGACCCGCCGATGATCGCGTCCTGTGTTCGCGGGCGGTTCTCGTTTATGGCGAAGGAGGAGCTGTTTCACGTCAACCCCTTTGTGACCTTTGTAATCAAGCGGTGCGGCGCGTTTCCGATCGTGCGCGGGGCGGGGGATAACGCCCCGATCGAGCGGGCGGTCGAGGTACTCGGCGCGGGTCGGATCTTTGTGATCTTCCCCGAGGGGACGCGCTCAAAGGACGGGCGGATCGGTCGGGTCAAATCGGGCGTCGCGCTTATCGCGGGACAGGCGAAAGCGCCGGTCGTCCCCGTCTGTTTAAAATACAGCGGAAAGCGGGACGTCGACGTATCCTTTGGGAAGCCGATCCCGGCGGCGGAGCTCGCGATCGACGGCGACGACCGTCGGGCGCTCAGAAACACCTCAAAGCGGATCCAAGCGGAGCTCGTCGCGCTCTGGGAGGAGCTTAATCCCGAGCGGGTCGGGGAGGAGCAAAAAGATGGCGAGCATTGAGATCGCCAAAACGGCGGGGTTTTGCTTCGGCGTAAAGCGGGCGATCCGCCTCGCGGAGGACGCCGCGAAGGAATATGGGAAGGCTTATACGCTCGGCTCGCTGATCCATAACGCGGACGCGATCCGCTCGCTCGAGAAAAGCGGCGTTTTCGCGGTCGAGACGGCGGCGGAGGCGCTTTCCCCCGTCGTGATACGAAGTCACGGCGTGGCGAAGAGCGTCTATGACGACCTCGCGGCGAGGGGGTTAAACGTGGTCGACGCGACCTGTCCCTTCGTCGAAAAGATCCATCGGATCGTCGCCGAGGAGTCGGCGCGGGGCGCGGACGTTCTCATCGTCGGCGACGGGGGTCACCCCGAGGTGATCGGGATATTGGGGCATGCGTCGGGCGGCGCGGCGGCGGTCAACAACGAGGAAGAGCTTTACGAACTGTTTAAAACGCAGAAATTCTTTGGTAAAAATGCACTAATATGTGTCGTCCAGACGACCTTTGAACTGGTGAAATGGGCGGAATTAAAAAAAATCATCAAAAAACACTATACAAACGTAAAATTTTTTGATACAATATGTAGGGCTACCGAAGATCGTCAGCGAGAGGCGGACGAGCTCGCGCGGCAAAGCGACCTTATGATCGTCGTCGGCGGGCGGGGCAGTAGCAACTCGCGAAAGCTCGCGGAGCTCAGCGCACGGCGCGCGCGTACCGTTTTTGTCGAAAACGCGGGACAGCTCAAGGAGAGCGGCATACAAAGCCTTTTATCATCGCATGATGTTAAAATAGGAATCACAGCAGGAGCTTCGACCCCTGCGTATATAATTAAGGAGGTTCATAGTACTATGAGCGAAATCACGAAAAATGAGGCGATGGACGCGGAGTTCATGGCTGCACTCGACCAGATGGATCGGGTAAGAGTATATACGGGGAATCGGGTAAAGGCTACCGTTGTTGCCGTGAACAAGACGGAGGCGGTCGTCGACATCGGGACGAAGCATTCCGGCTACATACCCGCGGAGGAGCTTACCGCGAACCCGAACCTAACGCCCGATGAGGTCGTTAAGGTCGGCGACGTGATCGACTGTATCGTGACGAAGATCAACGACGCGGACGGCTACGTCTATCTCTCTAAAAAACAGGTCGACGCTCAGGCGGGCATGGAAAAGCTCGTAAAGGCGAAGGAGGAGAACGCGACCGTTAAGGGGACCGTTACCGCCGTCGTTAAGGGCGGCGTCATCGTATCGAGCGAGGACGGGGCGAGAGTCTTTGTTCCCGCGTCTCAGACGGGCGTCCCGAGGAACGGGAAGCTCGAGGATATTTTAAAGAAGGAGATCGGCTTTAAGGTCATCGAGATCAACGAGGGCAGGGGCAGAGTCGTCGGTTCGATCCGCGCGGCGGAGCGCGAGATCATCGACGCGGTACGCGCCAAGTTTTGGGAAGAGATCGAGGTCGGGAAGGAATTTGACGGTGAAGTCAAGTCGATGGAGAGCTACGGCGTATTCGTCGATCTCGGCGGCGTAGACGGGATGGTTCATTCCTCCGAGCTGACATGGAATCGGATCAAGCACCCCAAGGAGATCGTCGCGATCGGGGATAAGCTCCACGTAACGGTAAAATCCTTTGACGTGGAGAAAAAGCGTGTTTCGCTCAGCGCGAAGCGCCCCGAGGATAACCCGTGGACAAAGTTCTTGAATGAATTCGCCGAGGGCGACATCGTAAAGGTACAGGTCGTCTCGATCACGCCGTTCGGCGCTTTCGCTCAGATCATTCCCGGCGTAGACGGGCTGATCCATATTTCTCAGATCTCGCTCGAGCGCGTGACAAACGTCGCTCAAGTCCTCTCGATCGGACAGGTCGTTGAGGCGAAGATCACCGAGATCGACGAGGAAAAGTCCCGCGTAAGTCTCTCGATCAAGGAGCTTCTCTTAAACGCGGAGGCGGAGGACGAGGAAGAAGCGGAAGACGAGGAATAATTTCCCAAGTAAAAATTCAAAAGCCGCAGGATCGCTCTTGCGGCTTTTTAGTAAAAGGTTTTTTATGGTCAAGCATAAGTTCTTTTGGACGTTGTATCTTTTTACGACGCTCGTCGCGGCGGTCTGGATCGGGCTGATCGGCTCTTTCGTCGCGCCGCTCCCGCTATGGGCGGCGAGGGTCGCGGCGCTCCTCCCGACGGCGGTCGTGATCGCCGAGGCGGTCGTTACCCGCTCCTTCTCCGCGCGAGCTTCGCTAAAGCTCGCGGGGGCGCTCCTCGCGGCGGGGATCTGTTATCTCTTCTCGTTTTGTAATCCCTATTTCGGGAGCGCGAACACCGCATTATCTCCGAAAACGACGCTCTCCGCTGAGACGGCGCTCTCCCCCGGGCGTGCGGTCGTCGATCTCGAGGAGATAGAGGCGCTTTTAAACCGCCTCCACCCCGCCTTTCTCGACGGCGAACCCGAAACCTTTCGCGCGGCGATGGACGAGGCGAAGGCGGAGCTGTCCCGTCAAAATACGGTCACGGTGAACGAGCTTCGCCGCGCGGCGATGACGGCGGTCTCGACCCTCTCCGACGCGCATACGACCATTTACGCGCTGGGCGGGGACGACCGCTATCGCGCGGACTACGCCGAGATGAGGAAGGCGGGCTATGAGATCGCCGCCGTAAACGGCGTGCCCTACGCCGAATTTTTTCGGGAACACAGCCGACTGGTGAGCTATGAGGCGGAGAGCTGGGCGGACTATCAGCTCGTCGACGGTTATTTAATCAGCGTGAGCGGATTGACGTATCTCGATATTGCGACGGACGGATTTACGCTGACCTATACGAACGGGGCGGAGGAAACGACGAAAAGCTATACCGACGCGGACTTTCTCCCCTATGACGAATATATGGCGAAAAACGCGGCGTACTACGAGGACTCGTCGTCCTTCGTCTCCTATACGATCGACGAGGAAAAAAGCCTCGCGATCCTAACGCTCGAGGAATGTATCTTTAACGACGAGTATACGCGGACGCTTCGCGAAATGTTCACCGAGGTAAAGGCGAAGGGGATCGAAAACGTCGCGGTAGACCTTCGCGGGAATAGCGGCGGTCAGTCTTGGGTCGCGAACGAATTTATCCGTTATCTCGACGTGGACAGCTGGCGTGACGGCGGAATGAAATGGAGACTGGGCGGGTTTCTGCTCGATTTCCCGCCGTCGGAGACGGAGAACGAGCGGATCGCCGATCTCACCTTTAAGGGGGACGTTTATATCCTGACCTCCGCGTCCTCGTTCAGCTCGGCGATGTTGTACGCGCTTTATTTTAAGGACAACTCGCTCGGGACGATCGTCGGCGAGCCGCCGGGGAACGCGCCGAACGGCTATGGGGAGATTGTGACCTTTCGCCTACCCGGGTCGGGGCTTTTCCTTCAATGCTCGACGAAGCGCTTCACGCGCCCGGACACGGCGGCGGAGGGGCTTCTCATCGAGCCGGACGTTCCCTGTCTCGCCGAGGAAGCGGAGAAAACGCTTTTTCGGCTGATCGGCGGGGAGGAAGGATAAGTCAAAAAACTTCCCGACAGGCGCTAAAGTTTTTCGCGATCTCGCCGATAATAATTTCAAAGAAACAAAAGGACGCTTTTAAAGCGGACAGCGTATAAAAAACGCAAGCCCCCCGTCGACGCAACCGTGTCGGCAGGGGACTTTTCAATTTCTTTCGCCGAAACGCGATTTTTAGTGAACATTTTATTTGACATTTTCCGAGGATTGTGGTATACTGTATTTATATGTGAATGTCCGAGGGGGTATCACGCCCTCGGAATGAAATTGACGTGGGGAGGGGTAGCGCTCAATGCCACAAGTGTTTTGTCCGAAATGCGGAACCGAGATCCCCGAGGGGACGATCGTCTGTCCGAGCTGTGGATACGATATTCAGGTATATAATAACGAGGCGGAGACCGAGCTTAATTCGCTCTTAAACGCCAAAAAGATCTCCGACGGGGAAGCGGCGGAGAACGGCGGGGCGGCTTCGTCGGAGGGGGCTTCGGCTACTTCCGGGGAAGGGGCTTCGCCCGCGCCCGACGCGGCGGGAACGCCCGTCAGAGCCGTAAAAAAGAAGTCCGCGCCGAAGTCGGAGGAGACCTCCCCCGATCCGTCGGAGGAGACCGCCGAGACGGCGGGGGGCTCGCCCGACGAGGAAGGCTCGGAAAAGGAGGAGGACGCGGGGCTCGCCGCGCCTTCCCAAAAAAAGAAAAAAGCAAAAAAGGAAAAAAAGCCGAAGGAGAAAAAAACGCGAAAGCCGATCCCGCCCTTTGTGATCACGCTTTTCGCCGTCGTCGTCGCGGCGGCGCTGGGCTTTTGCGCCTCGCTTTTGATCTTCGGCGACTTTTTCCCGCCGGCGGAGGAGAGCTTCGCCGTGACCGCCGCGAACGCGGTCAACAGTAAGCTCAACGTCAACGAAAAGCTTTGTGTCTATAAGGCTTACGTTAAAACGACCGCCTCGGCGGACGAATGTATCCTTTACGCGATCATCGACTATCGCGATACCGTCTCGGTCACGCGCTACCGCGTCGTTTTTGATCGGAGCGACCCGAGCGTTATCAACGTTTATTACCCCGTCGATGAGACGAGCGACGCTTATCTCGCCATGAAAAACAGCGACGATCCTCGTGAGCGGATACAGGCGAGCGTTTTAAAGAATTATTCCGACACGATCGAGGCGGCGCACCGCGAGATCCAGATCGGCTCGCCCGCTTGGGTCGAGGTCGATATTTCAAAGATCAACGGTAAGATCACCTCAAAACAGACGCGAAACACCGGCTCGTCCGTCACGGCGGAACAAACGCTCATCCCCGAGGACGACGAGGACATCGCCGATCTCGCGGAATAGCGCGGGGTACAAGCGTATATACTGTAAAAAACGCCAAAGGAAAGGGACGGAGATCAGCGAAATGGCGGACTTGGAAACCTATCATTATCTCTTTTTATTCTTTATTTTTTGTAACATCGGCTGGGTACAGGAATCGCTCATCGAGTCGGTCTATCATAAGCGGTGGATCAATCGGGGCTTTTTAAAGGGATCTTATATCCCGATCTACGGCTTCGGCGGGCTGATCCTCTTTTTATGCAGTATCCCGTTTCGGAGCAACGGATTTCTCGTCTACATATCGGGTATGATCAGCTGTACGATCCTCGAGTATTTCGTCGGCTGGCTCATGGAGACCTTTTTTCATAAGCAATTCTGGGATTACAGTATGATGAAATTTACCTATAAAAATCGGATCTCGCTTTTATCCTCGATGTTTTGGGGCGTTTTGTCGCTGTTTATGGCTTATGTCCTCGCGGGCTTTCTCGAGGGGCTTCTCGCGATCCTACCGACGCCCGTGATCCTGATCTACAGTATCGTTATGGCGGTTCTGATGACGGCGGACGCGATCGTCAGCATCTCGCAGTATGTCAACCTCCGCGAGGAGCTTAAAAAGATCTCCAAGGAGCGCGTGAGACAGGTCATTACCGATAAATTTATCAGTATCGGCGGCTCGGCGATGGTTCGGCGCGAAAAGATCCTTCGCTATTTCGCGCGGCTCAACCTCTTAGCGGGGAAGGACAACTATGACGACTTTATCAACCCCGAGGAGATCGGCGACGAGACGGGCGAGGAATATCTGGTCGGGAAGGATTCTTAAAAAAGGATAGGACGTATAAAAATCATTTGTTCCTGTTTTTTATTTTGGGCAGGAGAAAGGGTCGGCGGTCAATGAGGAACAACGGAGAGTTTCAGCATATTATTTTTCCGATCCTTCGGAATGAGAAAATGCAGCGGACGAAGAAGTTTATCCAGCATGGGCATGTTTCGGTATTCGCTCATTCGCTCGCGGTCGCGGCGTATAGCGAGCGGCTCGCCCGCGCGCTAAGGATCCGCTATGATCGGCGAAGTCTCATACGCGGGGCGCTCTTACACGATTTTTTCCTCTATGACTGGCATAAGACGTCGAACGTCGGTGACGGTCTCCACGGCTTCGCCCATCCGCTCACCGCGCTCAAAAACGCGACGGAGGAATTTTCGCTCAACCCGCTCGAAAAGGACATTATCCGTAAGCATATGTGGCCGCTCACGCTGACGAAGCTACCGACCCGCCGCGAGAGCTGGCTGGTCTGTCTGGTGGATAAATACTGCTCGATCCTTGAGACGCTCCATTTGAGTCGCTATAACGACGCGTCCTTCGTCAACGCGGCGCTGATCGAGGACGAGGAAGAAAAAGCCTCTTAACGGTAAAGGGGGATCGTTATGGAAAAAACGTGTTACGACATAAGCCGCCTGATCGCTTACGCGAGGGAGAACGGGCTGATCGACGAGACGGACGAGTATGTCGCCCGAAACGGGTTGATGGAGGCGCTCGGGCTGAGCGACTGGGTCGAGGTCGCCGCCGAGTATCGGGGCGAGCCGATCGACGAGCTTCTCTCGGCGCTGATCGGCGACGCGATCGAGAGCGGAAGGATCGCCGATACCGCCGTTTCACGCGATCTTTTTGACACAAAGCTGATGGGGGTCTTAACGTGGTTACCGCACGAGGTAAACCGCGCTTTTTTTGAACGGTATAAGACGTCGCCCGAGCGCGCGACCGACTGGTATTATGATTACAGTAAAAAGCTGAATTACGTTCGCGCGGGGCGGATCGCGCGGGATAAAAAGTGGGTCTATCGGTCGGAATACGGCGACCTCGACATCACGATCAACCGCTCGAAGCCCGAAAAAGACCCGCGCGACATCGCCGCTGCGGGCGCGGCGAAGGCTTCCGCTTATCCCAAGTGTCAGCTTTGTCCCGAGAACGCGGGCTTCGCGGGGCATATCACCCACCCGGCGCGTCAGAACCTTCGCCCGATCGCGATCACGGTCGGGGGCGAGAAATGGCAGTTTCAGTATTCCCCCTACGGCTATTACAACGAGCATTGTATCGTCTTTAACGAAAAGCATATCCCGATGACGATCGACGAGCCGGTCTTTGAGAAGCTCTTTGACGTGATCGATCTTTTCCCCCATTACTTCGTCGGCTCGAACGCCGACCTCCCGATCGTCGGGGGGTCGATCCTGAGCCACGAGCATTTCCAAGGCGGGCATTATACCTTCGCGATGGCGCGGGCGGCGGTCGAAACGCCGATCGCCTTGGGTGGCTTTCCCGAGGTCTCCGCCGGGATCGTGAAATGGCCGATGTCGGTCATTCGCTTGCAATGCGCCGATCGGAAAAGGCTCGTAAAGGCTTGCGCGATGATCCTCGCGAAATGGCGCGGATACAGCGACCCCGAGGCGGGGATCTATCACGAGACCGACGGCGTTCCCCATAATACGATCACGCCGATCGCCCGAAGGGCGGGCGATCGGTATGAATGCGACCTCGTGCTACGGAATAATCGAACTTCGGAGGATCGCCCGCTCGGGATCTTTCACCCGAACCCCACCCTTCACCATATCAAAAAGGAAAATATCGGGCTGATCGAGGTCATGGGGCTGGCGGTTCTCCCCGCGCGGCTACAGGAGGAAATGGAAAGGCTCGCGGAGGTTTTATTGAGCGGGGGGATCTCCGCCGTCCGCGCCGACCCCGTACTCGAGAAGCACGCGGATTGGGCGGAGGGCTTCGCGGCGCGAAGCGCCCTTTCACAAAAGAATATCGACGAGGTGATCCGCGCGGAGATCGGGAAGGTCTTTGAACAGGTCTTATCCGACGCGGGCGTATATAAACGGGACGAAAGCGGACGGGCGGCGTTCCTCCGCTTTACGGATACATTAAAATAAGGAGTGTGGCGGCGATGATCTATAAGAGCTTTAAGGACAGGCGGCTGTCCGCCCTCGCTTTGGGGGCGATGCGCCTCCCGACGGTCGGAGGGGACGACGCGCGGATCGACGAAAAGGCGGCGGCGGAAATGGTCGATTACGCGATGAAAAACGGGATCAACTACTACGACACCGCTTGGGGGTATCATAGCGGTAATTCCGAGATCGTGATGGGGAAGCTCCTCAAAAACTATCCGCGCGAGAGCTTTCATCTCGCGACGAAATTCCCGGGCTACGACCTCTCGAATATGATGAAGGTCAGCGAGATATTCGAGAAACAGCTTGAGAAGTGTCAAGTCGAATATTTTGATTTTTACTTATTCCATAACGTCTGTGAGATGAATATCGATGCGTATCTCGACCCGAAATACGGCATCCTCGACTATCTTTTAAAACAGAAGGAGAACGGGCGGATCAGACACCTCGGCTTTTCGGCGCACGGCTCTTACGACGTGATGAAGCGCTTCCTCGACGCCTACGGCGAGTATCTCGAATTTTGTCAGATCCAGCTGAACTGGCTCGACTGGACGTTTCAAGGCGCGAGGGAAAAGGTCGCGCTTTTAGAGGAATATCACCTCCCGATCTGGGTCATGGAGCCCCTTCGCGGTGGGAAGCTCGCCTCGCTCACCGAAACGCGCAACGCCCGCCTGAAGGCGATGCGCCCCGACGAGGAGATCCCCGCGTGGTCGTTCCGCTTTATCCAGTCGATCCCCGGCGTTACGGTCACGCTCTCGGGAATGTCGAATTTTGAACAGCTGAAGCAGAATATAAAGACCTTTGAGACGGAGAAGCCGCTGAATGAGGCGGAGAAGGCGGAGCTTTTCGCGATCGCGGACGCGATGACGCGAAAGGATTCGCTCCCCTGTACCGCCTGTCGCTACTGTACGACGCATTGTCCGCAAGGACTCGATATACCGATGCTGATCGAGCTGCACAATGAGCATTGCTTCACCGGCGGCGGCTTTATCGCGCCGATGGCGCTGATGGCGGTGGACGACGACAAAAAGCCGACCGCGTGTATCGGCTGTCGGAGCTGTGAGGCGGTCTGTCCCCAACAGATCAAGATCTCGGAGGCGATGGCGGACTTCGCCGACAAGCTGAACGGATAAAGCGCGAGAGAGCGAAAAAACAAGCGACCCGATCGAGGAGATCGGGTCGTTTTTTTAGGGAAGGGGAGGAGCGGCGACCTTCTTTTTCATGGAAAATTTTACAAAATCCCGCAAAAATCCGCGAACTTTTAAAAAAAGTATTGACAAGGCGGGTCGAATGTGATATAATAAACTAGTCGCCGAGCGAACGGCGACGAAGATTTTTTGTGGCGGCATAGCTCAGTTGGCTAGAGCACTTGGTTCATACCCAGGGTGTCGTTGGTTCGAATCCGACTGCCGCTACCATTTTCGGCCCGTTGGTCAAGCGGTTAAGACATCGCCCTTTCACGGCGGAATCATGGGTTC
>JAMPCH010000023.1 GCA_023666265.1 Roseburia sp. | reverse complement strand
CACAGTAATGCGAAAAAGTCCAGCTTTTGCTGGACTTTTTCGACAGGCTGAGGGCTTCCTATCTCGGAAGCCCTTTCGCTAACCGCCGCGCCGGACATGGCGTATAAAACCCGCACGAAGCAGGGTGGGTAAAGATCATCCGACGATTTCACGCTCCCTTCGTCCGCGGGGCGGGAGGTCTGCAATCCCTCGCCGGTCTGAAATCCCGATTATAATGTGTTGGATTATAGTGACCATGCTGTATCGAACGCGGCAGTAAGAATATCGATCTATTCTTCGTCGTCCGCTTCGCCGAATTCCTCGGAAAAAAGCGAGAGAAACGCCTCGCCGACCCTTTCGTAAAGCGCCTCGTCGTCGACGGTCTTTAGCGTACATTGATCGCCGTCGGCTTGGTCGATCATCTCTAAAATGATAAACTCGACGTCCTCGTCGGGAAGGTCGTCCTCCTCGGTATACGGCGTGAGGGCGGCGTAGAGCTTCCCGTCGAGCTCGACCGTATCGATCAGCTCAAATTCCTCCCCGTCGAGATCAACGACGACCGCCTCATAGCCGTCGAGCTCTTCATCATCAGCCATAAATTTTTGAGTTCCTTTCTCGGGTACAGTATGCGTACCCAACAGATTTATTATACCAAAACCGCCGTCAGATGTCAAGACGGGTTTTACGGAAAATCGCGGAATACCACATATATTTTACAGATTGCACACAAAATTGTTGAAAATATCATTCAAAATGACTAAAGAAAACCTATTGACAATTGCGAAAAAATGTGGTATTCTTGTATTAAGGAAAGAGAGGCGGCGACCAAGCGGATCTTTCCCCAGGATCTCGGAAACGACCAAAATTGAAATCTCCTCTTTACAAACTATACAGTCAGATTTCGGCATTCTGAAGATACCGCGCGAAAGCCCGGGTATCAATTTAACCGGAAAGGAGGGCGAGTCCCATGGATACGGAAACATCTTTTGAACAGTCTTTAGCGGGCGGCTCGTCCGAAAAAGCGGGTGAATTTTAAGGCGCTCGGCGCTCCCGATCCGTTCGGCGGCGCGAGGCTCAAGCGATCGACGTTTTGTCGAAACTCCCGGTTCGGTATCCAAACGATAAAGACTCCGCTGTATAGCTTCCGACTGTCGCAGTCGGCTTCCGCGAAAAGCGTTCTATAAATAATTTTTCATGATGGGAGTTGGTTCCAATGAACACACGAAAGGTTATTACAAGTTAAACGACATTCCGACGGAAAGGATTACTCCAATGTGCTGATCATTTTCACTTCACGTATCTTAACGGAAAGGAACTTCTTCCAATGCACAGGTGAGACTTACAATTGAATAGATTATAAACGGACTGTACGATGTACAGTCCGTTTTGGTGTGGGGGGAAGGAAGTCTATACAAAGCTTGGGCGATCCTCCATTGACACCCCGCCTTCTTTCATGCATAATGATCATAAAACACACCGCGAACTCGGAGGAGAATATGGACTATATCATCAGACCGATCGGAGAGGATGAATATCGCGTTTCAGAGGATTTTTTTACTACTGACCGAATAAGAAATCAAGCCCCGAAGCCGTGATCGTTCACCGCTCGGGGCTTGATTGATTGTCGGCTTAACGGAATTACTCCGCGCCGCTCCCGCGCTCGCGCGGCTCATAAAGCCCGAGCGGCGCGTCCGAGACGGCGCAGTAGCTCCCGAAGGGGATCGCCGTATAGTTATCCTTATAATAGACCCCGGGGCGGTTCTCCTCGGCGCGGCGAAGGGCGTTCCAGTCGTAGAAGTACCCGTTTTTATAGTCCCAAGCGCCGGGGACGTGAACGTCGGTCACGTCGAGGTCGGACGTAACGAACGCCGTCCCGACGCCGACAAAGCCCTCGCCGTCGAAGAAGTGAAGCTCCGCCGTGATCTCCCGCGCGATCCCGAGCCGTCCGTCGGCGGTGCGCTCGTTCAGCTCATTGACCAGTCCCGCGATTGCCGCGCGGTCGACCCCGTCGCCGTCCGAGAGCCGATAATTGTTGGTATAAGCGTTCTCAAAGCGCCAACGTCCGTTTTGATTCGTGAGGACGAGCGAATAAAGCACCTGTCCCTCCTCGACAAGCGTATGCTCGGCGGCGTAGGGGGCGGCGACGGCGGCGATCCGCCGCGCGTATTCGTCGAGCGTCTCGATCTCGTGGTCAAAAATATCCTCGTCGTTCTCATACGCTTCGACCCCGAGCGGCGCGTCCGTTTCGGCGCAATAGCTCCCGAGGAGGAGATAGCTGTCGCGATCGAGCCAGTAATAGCCCGCCTCGGGGTCGGCGGAGGGGTTGTTCCCGTTCCAGCCCGACTCATACCCGAGCCAAAAGGCGAGCGCCCACGGGAGACCGCCGTCCTGAAAGAGCGCGTGCGCGTCCGCCGCGATCACCGCCGTCCCGATCGCGGTCATATCCTCCGACTCGCCGCGCTCGGTATTGTATTCCCGCGCGAAGTGGATCTGCGCCTTTACGGGGGTAAAATCGGGGAAGCGGCGGTTGAGGTGTTCGGCGAGCTGTCCGACGGCGGAAGTCCCCCCGGGGAAAAGATCGCTCGCGCCCGTAAGCTCGCCGTCGTTCCCGGTCAGGGAATCGACGACCCAGCCCGCGTCCGCGTCATAGCGGACGATCGCCGAGGCGATCGATATGTCCGGGTGAAAGAAGCTCGGGTTCGTCCGTAGGAAGCCGTTGACCGCGCTGTTGAGCCGCTTCGCCGCGTCGTTGAGCGCGTCGAGCGCCTCGCGCTCCTTCGCCCGCTCCTCCCGCTCTTGGCGAAGGCGCTCCTCGGCGGTCGAGACGCCCTCGGCGAGGATAGGCGACGTCCCGACGATATACGCGCCGATCGCGTTATCCTTCCCGTCCCATTCATAGACCTCGTCGATATAGTGATACGCCGTCGGGAGGTTTTTGGGAAGGTCGCTCGGGTCGTCGGTATAGACGACGGTCACGCCGTTCGGCTGTTCCCCGTAAGCCGAGAATAAAATTTCGCAGTAAAGATTTTTACGATCCTCGTCAAAGGTCAACTCGGAGAAATCGAGAAAGTAGCCCAATCCGCCGTCGTCGAGGACGGTCATCTCGCCGTCTTTATCGAAGTAGAGGTGGATCGTCTTGGTGAATTCCTCCGTCCCCCATTTCTCGTTTTCGCTCCCGTCCTCGTTCAGCGCGAGGAGAATGTCCCAGTAGTCCGAGACAAACTCATTTCTGATGTTCCACGCGGCGGGATCGGCGCTAAAGCGGGTATAGTCGCTGTAATTGGCGTAATGCGTCATAAATTCGAGCTTTTCGCGCTCCTCGGCGAGGGCTTCCTCGATCGCCTCTTTTAGTTCGAGCTTTTCCGCGAGCTTCGCGAAGGAGCTGTTTTCGTCGATCCGCCGAAGAAGATTTTCGTAATAGTCGATCCTTACGGCGCTCGCGGTCGCCTCGTCCGCGCCCTCCTTGATGTTGATCGCTTTTTCTCCCTCGGTCGACGGGATCGCGATCGGCTCGCCCGCGCCTTCGAGCGGCTTTTGTTCGAGATAGGCGGATACCGAGAGATAATCCCCGAGAGAGAGCGTAAGGTCGGTACGGATCGCGCCGCCCGCCGCGTCAAGCGCCTTCACCGAAACAGTCAGCGTAAAGCGCTCGAGGATCGTATCGAGGATCGCGAGCGTCCCGCTCGGCTCTTTCTCTTCATATTCCGAAGGGTCGGCGGTCTTTACGGCGGCGGACGACCCGAGGAGGAGCGAGCGGAGCATGGTGTCCTTCTCCGAGAGGTGAAGGGTATATGTCCCGAGCGCGATCGGCTCGCCGTTTATCTCCGCCGTCCCGCTGCCCACGTAATCGAGCGCGAGGACGAGCGTCGGCGCGTCCTCCTCCGTCGAGCCGGTATATAAAAGCTCGATCGTCCCGTCGTCCTCCTCCGTTTCCGCGTTCGCGAGGCGGTCAAAGCCAAAGCGCTTCCCGTCGGGAAGCCCGACCCTAAGGCTGTCGTTTTCGTCGGGTCTCGCGTAAGCGAAGGTAACGGGATCTTTTTCCCCGTCCTCGTCCCGATCCTCCTCGTCCTCGGCGATCGCGAAGGAATAGGTCTTCGCGAGGAGGGTCTCATTCGCGGCGATATAGCTTTCCGCGACGAAGGGCGCGCTAAAGACGATCGGCTCGGTAAAAAGCTCGTCATATTCGCGCCCGTCCTCGCCGACCGCCGTTCGATAAAATTCCCTTAAATATTCGTCGTTTTGGATCATATCGGTGATCCTTTGATAAAGCGCGTTCATTTGTTCGGCGGAGAGCTCGGCGCGGATCCTCGTCCCCTCGACCGTCCGCCCCGCGACGGCGAAGCTCCCGTCCTCGTATGTAAGCGCCGCCTCGGCGTAAGCCTTGTAATAGAGCGCCGCGATCGCCTCGCCGAGCCGCCCGAGCTCCTCCGCCGAAACGGTCACGCTCGCCGTCTCGCCCGCCGCCGCGTATTCGGTAAAAAAGGTATAGCCGCTCAGCGCGGGGACGGTCATAATGAGCTTATTCGGGTCGAGCGTGACCGCGCCGCCGACGATCTCGTCCCCCTCATACTCCGCCGAAAATTCCACGCGGTCGGCGTTCCCGTCGCTTTCCGCGCGGAGAACGCCCTGAAATTTCCCGACCGTCTCGAGAAGCTCCGTGACCTCGCCCGACTGCCCGAGGAGGCTGTTTAAAAGAACGTCCGGCTCGATCGACAGCCCAAAGGCGACCTCGCTCCCGCCGAAGCGCTCGACGATCGCGCGAAGCTCGGCGATCGTCTCCGCGATCTGAGCGTCCTCGTATTCCTCGAATACGATCTCGTCCGCGCTCTCTTCCTTTAGGAGCGGGATCGCCTCGTCGATCCGCGCGGCGAACGCCTCGGTAAGAGCTGACGACGCGCCCTCGCCGAAGGACAAAAACTCGCCCGTTTTTTTCTCAATCCTGACCGCGAAGCCCGCGTCCCCGAGGAAGAGCCGCAAGACTTGGTTCCGAAAGCCGAACCACCCGACCGCCGCCGTCCCCGCGACGACGACGGCGACCCCGCCCGCGATCAAGGGGGCGGCTTTTTTCTTTTTCTTCTTCGGGGAAGGGCTCTCCTTCGCGAACTCGGAGAAGATCGGCGCGGGAAGCGGCTCGGCGGCGATCCCTTCCTCCGCCTTCGGCGCGGCGTTCGTCTCCGCCGCCGAAGGAGCGGGGGAAACGGACGGCTTCGCCGTGTCCGCGCTCTCCCCGGCGGAAGGAGCGGGGGACTTATCCGTTCCCGCTTCTTTTGCGCCTTCCTCGGCTTGGACGGCGACAACGACCTCGGCGGCTTGGGCGACGACGACGTTCTCTACGATCTCCGCCGTCGCGGGGGTCGCGCCCGTCTCCGTCGGAGTTGCGGTTTCCGCAACTTCCGCCGCCTCGGTCGCTTCGGGAGTATCCGTCTCGGTCGCGGTTTTCGCGATCTCCGCTGTCTTGGGCGTTTCGGGAGTATCTACTGTGGTTGTATTTTCCGCAACCTCCGTCGTCTCGGGTACTTCGGGAATATCCGCCTCGGTCGCGGTTTTCGCGATCTCCGCCGTTGCGGGCGTTTCGGGAGTATTTGCTTCGGTCGTATTTTCCGCAACTTTCGTTGTCTCGGTCGCTTCGGGAATATTCGTTTCGGTGGCGGTCTCCGCGACCGTTACCGCTTCGGGCGTTTCCTCCGCGATCGGCTTCGCGACGGGCGCGCCGCAGGCGGAGCAGAACCGCGCGGCGGAGTCGAGCTGTTTACCGCATTTTGTGCAAAACATAGGCTTTTCCTTTCATCGGGCGGGGAAGGGACTTCCCGCGCTTTCGGGGGTTCGGGGGCGTGATCTTTTTGTGTTGCTTTCAGTATACCATAAAAGAAGCGTATAAGTCAAGCGGCGGGGAGCTTTTCCCGTGAATATTCCCAAAATCGCCGCATCGCAGTCCTTCCCAAAAAAGAAACAGACCTTATAACGGTCTCGGGTTTAGGCACGACCGAGATCGTGATAAAGTCTATCAATATCATATCCTTCCAAAGAAGCAAAAAACGGATATTTTCATCGAAGCTCGCCGAAATAATATTGCTTTTCGCTTCCTTTTGGTTCAAAAGGAAGCGGGGGCTCGGGGGCAGAGCCCCCGCTGAATTTCTCTCTCTTAAATCTCAATCATCCAAATTTTGACAAAGCGCGATGATCAGGACATCGTCGACGGCGGGATTTTTTACGAAATAATCGGTCGTCTCGACACGGCGGTAAACGCCGTCGTCGCCGAGCTGGCGGGTCACGACCTTCACATATTTTTCGCCGCGCCCGTGCGCCGCGAGGAGGTTCGGGATCGCGAAGGTCTCGCGAAAGAGCGCCTGATCCTCGGGGTGCATACTCGAAGCGCCGTGGGCGATCAGCTCGTCGAATACGCCCGTCGAGGGACAGGAGGTCGCCGAGAAATTTTCATACGCCATCATATAAAAGCTGTTTCGCGTGAGGTTCGAGACGATCACGAGCGGGAAGCGCGTAAAGATCGCCTCCATTAAAAGGCTCGTCACGCTCGAGGGCGCTTGGGTCACGAGGATGTCCTCGGTGGGGGCGTCCTCGGGCGCTTCGTCGAGGGCGGCGGCGAACGCCGCCTCGGGGAGCGGGCGCGAGAATAAAAACCCTTGGATCAGGCGGCAGTCACAGGTACGGAGGAAGCCGAGCTGTTCCCGCGTCTCGACCCCTTCCGCGATCGTCGTGAGCTTTAGGCGGTGGGCGAACTCAAAAATACTCTCGAGGACGATCCGTTCCTTCTCGTTCTCACAGTTCCCGCTTAACAGCGAGCGGTCGATCTTCAGGACGTTCGCCGAGATGTCCTTTACGAGGCTGAGCGACGAAAAGCCGCTCCCGAAATCGTCGATCGCGACGTTAAAGCCCGCCTCGCGAACCTCCGCGACGAAGGAGATGATCTCCTTCGGGTCGCTGACCATGGCGGACTCCGTGATCTCGACCTCGATCAGCTCGTGGGGGATCGCGTAGCGGTCGACCGTATCGCGGAGCCGCTCGGTGAAGCGCTCCGCGCCGATATGCTTCCGCGAGAAGTTGACCGCGACCGGGACGCGGCGAAGCCCCTCGTCCCCGCGTCGCCTTAAAAAGCGGCAGACCTCCTCGAGCATATACCAGTCGATCTCCGTCACGACCGACGTTTTTTCGGCGAGGGGGATAAACTCATCGGGCGGGACGAGCGCCCCGTCGGGCTTGATCCAACGGACGAGCGCCTCGGCGCTCATAAGGCGGCTCGTGACCGCGTCATACTGCGGCTGATAATACGCCTTAAATTCGCGAGCCTCGATCGCCTCCTCGATCCGCGCCGCCCTTTGGCGCTCGTCCTCGGTGATAAGTGGGATCATAGGGGATAACCTCCTTTTTTATTTTGGGAAGGCGCGCCGCTCGGCGGGGTTTTGCTAAGCGACCGACCTCGCGGTCGCTTGTTAAAGCGCACGCCTGCCCTAAGGCAACACCGCGCAATGACCGCCTACGGCTTTGCCGTCCGATTGACAGCCATATTTTCCGCCTACCGCACAGAATTTTTTTGAAAGGTGGTCTCCCCCGGGCGGGGGAGGTGTCACGCAGTGACAGGGGGGCTGACCGACAGATCAGCCTTCCTGCAAAAATTCTGCACGATCTGACGAAAAATCTGACTGCCACTCGAACGACAATCATTGTGCGGTGTAGCCTTAAAAAAGTCCCGTCGGGTATTTTAAAATGCCTACGGGACTTTTTCGCCTTGGTTATAAACTGCTGTCAAATGAGCCGCCTTTTTTTTGTTCGAGCTTGTTACGTGAGAAGTAGTCGAGCGTCTTTTTACTCCCGCTGAGGTCCTCGAGCTCGGCGCGAAGCTCTTTTACCCGCGCGTCCACGCGGATCGAGGCCTGTTGGTCTTTTTCCGCCGCCTCGAGATAGACCGAGCGCATTTTTACCGCCGCCTTGCGAATTTCCTTGAGCGGGGCGGAGAGACCGAGGGAAACATGCTTATTTTTCATCGCGCCCTCGATGCTGCTTTTTTCTTCGGGGGTACATTCCGCGCCGACGATCTGCTCCAGCTCGTCGTGAAGGCGGTCGAGCGTCCCGATGAGGGCGGCGCGCTCATCGAGGATCTGTTCGAGCGTTTCGTCGATGTCCGTCGTTAAGATCTCGGCGGTCTTGGCGCGATAGTCGTTTAAGATCGCCTCCATGCCCTCGATCCTCTCGATCACCTTTCCTTTTACCTCGTCGGTCATAAAGCCGTCCTTTCCCGTGATTACACAGAGAGGAATTGTGCCGTACAATTCCTCTTTATGTAACGTGATTGTTTTAAATTGATCTCTTTATGCGCCCTGTCCGATCTGGCTCTTGGGCATCGCCGCGACTTGGGCAAAAGCGTCCTTTAGCTCGGCGAGCATCGGTAAAAGCTCCTGTAAGATCGTGATGTCCTTTTTAACGTTCGCCGTGATGAGCTGGCGGTTAAAGAAGTCGTAGAGCGCGTCGAGCTGTTTAGAGATCGGGATACTCATATCGAGTACCGAACGAAGCGCGTTCACGATGTCCTGAGATTTTTGAAGCCCCTTATTCGCCTCTTCATAATTTTTCTGCTCGATATAGGCGATCGAGCGGTTGATCTGGCGCTCCGCCTCGTCATAAAGCTTTACGACGATCTCCATCGGCGTCAGGGTCGCGATCGACTGTTTTTTATACGCGGAGTAAGCGTTGTTCATTGACTGACCTTTCCTTTCCCGTGATTTGGGCTCTTGCTTACATCGTTCCTCCGCCGAAGTAGGACGAGAGCGACGCCGACTGGCTGTTAATCGTCCCGAGCATCTTCTCCATCGCGGAATATTTCTTCCATAGGCGGTTCTGTTCGTTCTCATAGCGGCTCTCGAGGGTCTTGATCCGCGAGGTGATCCGCTTCATCTGGTTATAGATAAAGTTATCGGTCGCCGAGGTTCCGGTCTTAGCCCCCGCCTTATTGATGAGCGTACCCTTATCGCCCGTCGTCCCGACCGAGTATTCGAGCGCGTCGGCGAAGGCGGTCATGATCCCGTCCTCTTTATCGCTGAAGAGGCGCATAATGTCCTCGCCATAGGTCGCGATCGACGAAGTAAGCGTATCCTCGTCGAGAATGAGCTTCCCATGCTCCTTATAGTCGGTCGCGGTCTTGATCCCGATCGACGAGAGGCTGATCGTTTTCCCGTCCGCCGCGACGGTCGTCCCCATGAGCGCGGTACGGAGCTTCGTCATCGCGGTCGTGACCGTCGAGTCATGATAGAGGATACCGAGCTTGGCTTTTTCCTCCCACTTCTCCTCTTGTTTATCCGAGAGGTCGAGATCCTCTTTATCCGCGTCGGCGAGGAAGTAATAATCCTTATCCGGCTTTTGGTCGAGAAGCTCGTAGACCTCCTCGATGAGCTTGTTGTATTCCTCGACGAAGGACTTAATGGTATCAGTGATCGCGCTGTAATCCTTCTCGATCCCGACGGTGAAGTTCGTTCCCTCGGCGACGCCCGCGAAGCTGAAGGTCGTACCGTCCACGGTGACGGAGTTCCCGCCGCTCTCGAGAAGCTTCCCGTTGATCTCGACCTCGAGATTCGTCCCTTGTTCAAAGTTCGCGGCGTTTAAGCCGATCCCGGCTAAAAAGCCCTGTGCGTCGCTGTCGATATTGATCTCGGCGTCCACGCCGTAGTTATTCGAGGTGAGGGTAAAGCTATTCTCGAGCGAGGAATAGGTCATCTTAACGCCCGCCTCCGACGCGTTCACCTTACGCATCATATCCTTAACGGTCGTATCCTCGGAGAAGGAGAAGCTGATCCCGTTGATCGTGAAGTTATAATTCCCCTCCGCGTCCGCCGCGAGGTTGAGCTCGCTGAGCTTGGTCGAGTTGGAGATCTGAGAGATCGAGGTCGTCGCTTGGGCGACGCCGAGATCGCTCACGCTGTTTTTAGAGGCGGAGACCGAGAAGTCGACGTTCTCCGTCGTGGTCGTGGTCGTCCCGTCGCCGTTATCGGTCGTGACCTCGCGGGTCGCCGTGATCGTCGCGGACTTCATATCGTCCGTGAGTTCGATCGCGAGCTTAACGCCGCTCTTTGTCTCCGCCGCGCCGATACTGTTGTTGAGCGAGGACTTGTTGTAATGGTCGATGATCGTCTGATCCGCGACGGTCGCGTTATCCGTCTCGATCTGCTTCATCGCGTCCTCGTTGGCGCTCTTATACGCCTCGTATTCGTTATACGAGAGGGTGCGCCAGCTCGTTTCGTCGAGCTGATAGCCGGTGTATTTATTATACTTATCCTCGATCGCGTGATAGTTCGCGGCAAATTCGCCGTCCGCCGCGATCTGATCGGCTGTCCAGTCGTCCTTGCTCTGCGCGGTCTCGCCGTCGCCGAGACCGTCGACATACTTCTGATACTCTACGTCGACATAGTTCGCGAGCGCTTCGTCGCGCTTCGCCTTTGTCGCGTCGTCGAGGGTATCGGAAATATCGTGGTCGTAATAATACGCCTTAAAGGCGTTATAATACTCGTTGTCGCTGTCGACCGGTCCGCTCCCGAGGAGGTTGGCGGCTTCCTCGCCCATCTCCGTCTGTTTTTCGGCGGCTTCCCATTCCGCGCGGGTCGCGGCTTTACTCGGGTCGTCAATGTTGGCGAGGTATTCCGCGTATCTTTCGTTATAAGCGGGGTCGGGCGAAGCCACGGCTTCGGCTTTAAACTTTTCATAGGTCGCCGCCCAAAGCGCTTTCCCTTCCTTGGTCGTCCCGAACTTGTTAAAGTATTTCTCCGCCTGTTTTTCTTCCGCCTTGTTAAAAGCGTCTTGGAAGATCAGCTCCTTATCCTCGTCCGTCGCGGTCGCCTTCCAGTTCTCAAAAGCCTCATACTTCTTCGACTCGATATAGTCCGCCTTGACTTGGTCATAAAGCGCCTGTTTCTCCTCGCTTAAGGGGAGGTCGTTCCCGTTCTCATCCTTCTCGGGGGTGAAGTAATCGTTCCCGAGGGTCTGGAAGGAGATATTGACGACCTCGTCGCCGACCTGAACGGCGATCGAGTTATTCCCTGAGGCGAGATTTGAGAGGTCGAGCGCGGTATTCGCCGCCATCTGACCCGCGCCCGAGAGGGCGATCCCCTTCCCCTCGCGCGAGACAAACTGACCGTTCGCGTCGACATAGACGAGACCGTTCTTGGTCGGGTCGTTTTGTGACTCGTTACTGTCGCCGTAGATCTCGCGGAGCTGGCTGTTAAGGGCGCTGATCGTGTCCTCCGCCGTCGCCCCCGCCGTGAAGGTGATATTCTTAGACTCGCCGCCGACCGAGAGGGTGATCCCATAGGTCTCGCCCTCGGTAAATTCGCTGAAGTCAAACTTCGCCGCGCTGCTGAGGTTCGCGCCCTTCATGGTCGCCTGTTTCGCGGTCGTCTTGACGCTGATGTCATAGTTCCCCGCGACCGAGTCGACCGATGTCGTCGCGGTAAAGCCCGCGATCGCCTGTTCTACGCCGTTGACGGTCGTCTTTGTCGCGTACTGACTCCACATCGACGTACCCGAGAGGTTCGTCTTGGGGTTCGCGAGGTCAAAGTATTTCGACTTTAGGCTCTGGAGCTTTGAGATAATGTCCTGATACGCCTCTTGGGTTGCCTTATACTTTAAGAGCTGACGGTTTTGCTTCGTGATCTTGAGCTTACTGTTCGCGGTGAGCGCGTTAATGATCGACTCGGTGTCGAGACCCGAGTTCATACCGCTCATACGGATCATATTGTTGTTGTTTGCCATGATTGGATCGTCCTTTCCTTATATAAATTTCCCGATCGGCGAGAGCCGCCGCCATCAGCGTGACTTTTCGACCCTCGGGAGAAAAAATGTCATAAATGATCAAAAATTTTTTGTGAAGGAGCGCTAAGCCTTCGGTTTTTGTGGGAAGCCGCCGAGTAAGGCGCTGAGCGTCTCCTTGGGGATCGCCTTAGACGAGTCGAGGTTCGCGTCTTGGGCGCTCCTGAGCTCGTTTCGGATTATTTTTATATCGCGCGGCGCGGTGATCCCGAGCTTTACGCGGTCGCGCGAGACCTCGAGGACGACAATCTCGATCTGATCGGCGATAATAATGCTTTCCTCGGTTTTACGTGTTACGACGAGCATTATTTCACCTCCTCGGGGAAGAGCGGGTAGCGGAAGGGGTAATCGTGAGGTAAGATGACCTGGAGCGCGGTACGCGTCTCGGGGTTGATCACGATCGGGGACTTCATATTGACCGTCGTCCGCCGATAGTCCTCGGGGATCTTGGCGATCGTGAGCGAGCGGATCGGGTCGCCCGTCTTGACCTGTAAGAGTCTTTTTTCGCTCTCGTTAAGGGTGACGTTAAAGCTCTCGTCGATCCGCTCGGGGTCAAATACGATAAAACAAAGCTCCGTATGATCGAGCGATTGTAGCCACATCGGGTATGTATCCTCGCCGAGCGGCGAGAGGAGCGCGAAGCGCCGGTCGTCCTCAAAGGCGAATACGCCGTTGGGAAAGTCAAAGACCGAGCTTTCGTCGATCTCTTTTTCGCCGAAGTCGCGGGTAGCTATCGTCATCATACGGATCTTCCTTTCGCTTAATTTTTTTACCTTATCCTCTTATATCGAGCGCGGGTTCATAGTTTGGGTCGGCGCTCGGGGGGACATAGATCGGTCCGCCGAGATACTCGATCTCGACGCGCGGCATCTGAGCGATCGAGATCTCGACCCGCCCCGGCGTAAATTCATACGGCATCATCTGAGCGTTCTCCCAGTCGATCGCGACGTCGCCGAGCTCATAGTTGATATTTAATACGCCCTTATCAAAGGTCACGTCCGCGCCCTCCTTGGGGAGGAACTCCATGATCGTCTGGATCGTCTGACCCGCGCGGTTATGCTGGGCGGCGATGTCCGACGCCTTCGCGCCGCGCGCGAGCTGGTTCCCCTCCGAGGCGATCCGCGCCGTCCCCTCATACGCGAGACGAAATCCCTCCTCGCTCTTCTTTTTAAAGAGGTCGAGGTTGTTATAATTCCCATAGCCGAGGCTCGAACGCGCGGCGTAGGTATCGATATGGATCTTCATCGGCTCGGAATGGATCTGTAAGCTCCCGTCCTTTGTCTCGATGTCCATTTTAAACGCCGCGTCGGGGTTATTATAACGCGGGTTCCGCATTTCTCCCTTCACGATATTCAGCTCTACCTTGATCGGAACGGTCGTGATGCTTAAAAGATTTGGCTGTACCATAGATCGGCTCGGCTCCTTTCTTATCATTTTTACGGAAGGCGCGGGTATCGCCGCCTTCCCTTAAAGAATAAAGTTTAATTAGTTAATATAGTTAAAGATCGACATCGGGATCATCTGTGACCCCATTTGTAGGGTCGCGTTATAGATGCTCTCGAGGAGCTTCCAGCGCGTGATCTCGGTCGGAATATCGGTGTATTCAAGTTCGTTCTGTTGATCCGAGAGGTTGAGATCGATGTCTTGGATACGGTCGAGGTTAAAGTCGATGAATTGGTCGTTCGTCCCGAGCTCCGCGATCGCGATCGAGAGCGAGCTTTGCGCCGCGTAAAGGTTATCGGCGAGCCGCGCGACGAGATCCTGATCATAGTCGCGGAGCGCCTTCGCCGCGTCGAGGACGATCTGGATGATATTATTTGAATAGCCACCCATTTCCTGATATTCGAGCTGACCTTCGCCGCCCGCGTCCGAGACATAGATCGCGTCGACCCCGTCGAGGTCATAGATCAAAAGTCCGCTGTCGTTCTCGATATGCGGGACGTTCGACTTCCCAAAGGCGGTCGGCGCGCTAAGCGCTTTATTGATACTCAGCATACTCGCCTCGGGCGTCGCCCCGGCGGTAAAGGTGACCTTTACGTCGTGGATACTGAGGGTATAGGTCTTATTCGCCTCGAGCTTGGTCATATCGATCTTCCCCGACGTGGCGTCGATATTTACGTCGTTGGAATAATCCGAGGTGTTCGAGATCTCGGCGTATACGTCGTTTTTATCAAAGATCCGCCCGTCGGAATAAACATTCAGCGTTCCCTCGCCGAATTTCTCGTCGAGCGCCTTACGGATATTGTCGAGGGTGCTGTTGATATTGCTCCCCTTATCGTCCTCGTCGCCGCCCTTAAAGTCGATCACGCGGGTCTTACCGCTGATCGTGACGGTGAGCGAATAATAGCTGTCGCTGTCGATCGAACTGAGGTCGATCGCCTTCCCGTTAATCGTCGCGTTATCATAGTTATAGATCCCGGTGTCGAGATCCTCGCGGTTCTCGAGATAGAGGATATTCCCGTCCGCGTCGACCTCGGGGGTGAGCTGGAATTGCTCGGAGAGGGCTTTATTGATATTCTCGATGCTCTGGGCGACGTTATCGCCGCCGTTAAACTCGACCCGCTTTTGGATACCGCCGAGGCTGACGTTCATCGCGTAGTTTACGCCCGGGGCGAGATATTCGAGATCGATCTTTACGTTTTGACCCGTTACGCCGCAACCCAACACCTTCGCGCCGTTAAACGTGATCGGGAGAGCGGTCTGATCCTCGATCCGCTCGGAGGACGCGCCGAACATCGGCGTCATCCGCGTCGACTCGTCGGTCGTCATACCGATCCCGATGTCGAGATAAGACATCTCGCTATAAGGGAAGGAATTGGGGTCGCTCGAGGAATTAACGGCTACGCCGTTATAGGTCACATACTTCCCGGTCTCGTTCCCCTTGATCTCATAGCATACCGTTTCGTTATTCGTCCCGCCGAAGATCTTACGATTCGCGGACGCGACATTCATCAGCCCGACCATCTGTTCGGCGATCTGTTCGATCTCCATGGCGATGATCGTACAGTCGCTCGGATTCCGCGTCCCGTGAGCGCCCTCGACGAGCTTTTGATAAACGGTCGCGATCTGTTCCGAGATCCCGCCCTCGCCGTCGAGCGAAGCCTCCGCCGTCGCGTAGATCGAATTCGCCGATTTAAGGTTGGTCGTATAGGTGTTGAGCTCCGAGAGCGCCTTACGGACGCGGAGCGCCCGCGCCGCCTTGATCGGGTCTTGGCTCCCGCGCGTATACTGGCGGTTAGTCTCGATCTTTACCTCGGATTCAAATTTCGCCTGACGCGCCGACTCATAGTTATTGAGATAATTCCGACGCATGGTGCTTCCCGCGATTCTCATAATCGTTCGATCCTTTCTATTTAAGAGAAGTTGTTGTTATTTTAGAGACCCGCTCTCCCCGTGTTGTTGATGAGGCGGTCGAGACAGTCGTCGAGCGTCGTCATCATACGCGAGCTCGCGTTGTACCAGTTTTTGTATTCGAGCATATTGATCCCTTCCTCGTCCTTGTTTACGCCCGCGACCGCCTCGCGGCTGTCGAGGAGGGCGCTCGTCGTGATATAGGAGGACTCATACTGGGCGATGTCAAAATCGATCTGTTGACCGATACGGTTGTTGATGAATAGGAGATAGTCATAGACCGTCCCCTCATAGTCGCCCTTCCCGCCGAAGGAGATCGACTTTTTCCCATATTGTACGAGCATCTCGTTGACGTGGTTCCCGTCTTGGGTGAGCTTCCAGGTCCCGTCCTCCTGCTGTACCTCGCCGATCATGGTCGCGTCGTCCATCCAACAGTTCGCGATACGGATATTATCGGCGGTCATAAGCTTATCCTCATAAAAGCTCTTACCCTCGTTATATTCCTTTGTACAAAACATCAGACGGTCGGCGTCGATGACCGTACCGTTCTCGTCTACGCCGCCGTTGAGATAGTTCATTAAATTCGCGAAATCGTTCGCGAAGGCGTCGATGACGGATTCGTAATAGGGGATCCCGTAGGAGTCGTTTTGATACCCCGTTTTATAGACGCCGTTCCCGTTGAGCGCGTCGAGATAGCTCTTGATCTCGCCCGACTTAAAGGTCGCCTCGTCGCCCGACGTCCAGCGGAGAACCGCCGCGTCGTAAGCCGCGTAATTGCGGAGAAGCTCCGAGCTGTATTGGTCGGCGTTCGCGACCTTGGTGCTCCCCCTCATATAGAGGGTCTCGTATTTATCGCCGTTGATGATCTCGACGCCGTTCATCTCGACGCGGATCGAGCCGTCGGCGTTATCGTGGATCACGATATTCCCGAGATACGACAGCTCGTCGACTAAGAGATTTCGCGCGTCTAAAAGCTCGTTCGGTCCGTAAGAGCCGGTGACCGACTGACCCGCCGCGAGCTTCCCGGACGCCATGACCGTATATTCGCGGACGATCCGTTTATTATAATCGACGATGTCGCGGATGATGTTATTCGTATTCTCGATCGTGGTATTGAGCGTCTCGAGGTTCGATTCCTTTAGGTTCTCGAGGTCGGTATGATATGAGCGGAGAAGGCTCGTGATATTATACGCCTGATTACGGACGATACTCGCGAGCTCCTCGCTGTCCGGCTGTTGAGCGTATTGAGACATCGCGTCGGCGAAAACGTCGAGCTGTTTCGTTAAGCCCTCGCTCGCGATGTCGTCGAGGACGGTCTCGACCTCCTCCATAATGCTTTGAGAGGTGCTGTATTCCGCGACGTAACAGGTCGACTCGCGGTAGCGGCGGTCGATATAGGGGTCGCGGATCTGATCGACGCCAAAGGCGCGAGCGCCCTGACCCACGAGGGTAAGGCGGGATTCGCTGGACTGCCAATAAGAATACTGATTGATCGCGAGCGAGCCGACGTCGACGCGCTGGCGGGTATAGCCCTCAGTGTTGACGTTCGCGAGGTTACCCCCGGTGACGTCGAGCGCCTTTTGGGCGAGCTGGATACTTCTTTTTGATACCTCTAAGCCTAAAAATGATGAACGCATTGAGACGTGTCCTTTCTGATTATTCGGGCGAGCCGCCCGTCTATCGTCGTAAACAGGGGAAGGCTACTCCGTATCCGTGTAGCCTATACCTCGCCGATGATCCCGCCCGCTCCGCTCTGTTGGCGTACCTTTACGCCCTTCCCGGTGTAGGTATTGACGGAGGTAACGGGAGCATTCGACATTTTTTCCTGAATAGTGAGCTTTCTCTCGATGATCTCGATGATGTCGGCGTTCGCCTGTTTGATAAAGTCGATATGGCGCTCGAGCGAAGCGCACTCGAGGCGAAGGCGCGAACGGTATTCCTCGGGACATTCCTCGATGAGGGCGGTCGCCTTTTTATCCGCGATCCCGAGCTCCTCAAAAAGCTTGAGCCGCCTCGTCTCGAGGTTGTTTCCCTCGGCGACGAGCCGCTGTTCCTCCACGAGGGAATCGAGAAGCCAAGCGAGATCGTCGGCGATCACTTTCGCCTTTTTCTCCGAGATGAATCTTTCGAGCGTCCGAAAATGCGCGTTGAATTTTTCCAAGCAGGCGATGACCTGCTTCGCCGTCTGAACGGTCATAATTCTCGTTCCCCCTTTCGGTTCGTTAAATTTTTTTGGGAATTTAGCCTAAGATCGCCGCCGCGACGTCCTCCGCCGAGACGGGACAGTTATCGCCGCGATACTTCTCGGCGAGCGCCGCGAGACGAGCCGACGAGGCGGGCGCGTCCGCCGAGGAAGCCGCCTCGGACTTCGCGGTCTCGAGATAGCGACCGAAATCGAACTCGACGCGGTCGGTCTTTTCCTTCTTCTCCGCCGTCTGAGTCTTTTTGGGCGAAACGCTGTTCGCGGTCTTTTTATAGGCGTTGATCATGCTGCTCTGTAAGTTTCTGATCTCCATAAAAATGTTCAACTCCTTTACGCTAAGGTGTGATCGGATATTCCGATACATTTGTTATATCGCCCCGTAAAGAAAAAACTTTAGCTTTTTTTAAAAATTTTTAAAATTTTTTTGAAATTTTTTGAGAAAGTTTGTTGAAGGTTACAATTTGGTTACAATTGGCAATATTTCTTTTCATAAAAACATTCCCCCGCCGAAGCGGGGGAAGCTTTTTACGCGATTTAGTTTTTATCATCGGGGTTCGCCGAGGTGACCTGATACGGAATGATCAGTACGCCGTCCATGTCGTGGCTTGTATTGAATACGACAATGATATTGCCTTTTTCGGCGGCGGCGAGCTTATCAACGGTCACCTTTAAATAACCCGTATCCCATACCGCCTTAACGGTCTTGGATTTTGTCCCGGTGAATCTTACGGAGAGACCGCCCTTTGTTTTTGTAAAGATCATATCCCTTGTGACCGTTTCGTTACTTGTGACAAAGATTTGCGGCTTATCGCCCGGAAGCGCGTTGATGAGCGTTTCATATTCCTTCGGGATCACTTCATTCCCTTGGTCGTCCGTTCTAGTGAGATTTACCTGCGCGCTGGTCTTATAATAGGAACGTAACACACTGTTCGGGACGGCGTAGCTCGTTTTTGTGAGCGGGGAAGGAATGTTGTTTATTTCCGTGAGCGCGGGGTCGCCACGCCGGGGCTGGATGTGTTTTGTTAGCGAACATAAAATGTCCTCGCTTTCTTGTTTTTTCGGCGAGATCGCCGTATTTAAAGTTATATCATCCGTTCTCCTCAAAACTTTAGCTTTTTTTGGAAAAATTTTGAATTTTTTCGCCGCGCCGCCAAGCCGACGCGGCGAGAAGCCGAAAAAGCCGTGTTGACCGCGAGCGAGCCGGGGGCACGCAAGGAAGCGGTATCGGGTCGCCCCAAGTGCGCCGCAGGGAAGCGGCGGCTGTCCGCCCAAGGCTTCGGCACGGACGCCGAAGCCTTGGGCGGACAGCAGGGCAAGGACGCCGAAGCACAAAGCGGGCGGCAACCCGCGCCTTCCCAAAAAATTAAAAATAAAAATTAAAATTAGGCTTGATTTTTCGCGAAGGATTTGTTATAATGGTGGTATCGGTGATAAACCGACGAATAATCGGGAAGGAGGAACAAGCATGGCTTATAAGATCTCTGACGAGTGCATCGCTTGCGGCGCTTGCGCGGACGGCTGTCCCGTTGAGGCGATCTCCGCCGGCGATACATACGCGATCGATCCCGATAAGTGCATCGACTGCGGCGCTTGCGCGGATACCTGTCCCGTTGGCGCGCCTCAGCAGGCGTAAGTCGGTATCAAAAGAGACCCCGCGTGTTAAAACGCGGGGTTCGTTTTTTTGCTTAAGGCAACACCGCACAATTATCGGCTACGCCTTTGCCGCCCGATTGACAGCCATATTTTCCGCCATATCGCACAGATTTTCTTTGAAAGGCACAAAGCCTTCCTGCATCAAATCTGTACAATCTGACGAAAAATCTGACTGCCACTCGAACGACAATAATCGTGCGGTGTAGCCTTTATTTTTTATGGCAATACAGCGTTGCGGGTCGCCTTTCGTAAAGCGGCGGGGCTAGTCCTTCATCGCGCCCTTGATCGCCGCGAGGAGGTCGCCGAACTCCTCAAAGGCGGGAAGCTCGGGGTGATCCGCCCGAATTTTGGGGGTGCTTCGGAATAAAAAGCCCGCCTTACTCGCCTCGATCATGGCGAGGTCGTTAAAGCTGTCGCCGCTCGCGATCGTCTCATAGCCGATCGATTGGAGCGCCCTCACCGTCGTGAGCTTTGACTTCTCACACCGCATCCGATAGCCCGTGATCTCGCCGCTCGCCGCGACCTCGAGGGTATTACAAAAGAGGGTGGGGCGACCGAGCTTATCCATGAGCGGCGCGGCGAATTGCTCAAACGTATCGCTCAAAATGATCACTTGAGTAAAGGATCGAAGCTCGTCGAGAAACTCCTTCGCACCGGGGAGCGGGTCGATCGTCTCGATCACATTCTGAATTTCCTTCAGCCCGAGCCCGTGTTCCTTTAGGATACCGATTCGGAATTTCATAAGCTTATCATAGTCCGGCTCGTCGCGCGTCGTCCGCCTTAGCGCGGGGATACCCGCCGCGTCCGCGAACGCGATCCAGATCTCGGGGACGAGAACGCCCTCCATATCGAGACAAGTGATGTACATTGATCCAATCCGTCCTTTCCGTTAAAGGGAATATGTAGCCTAATTCGCGCCGTCCTTTTTGAGGACGACGACGACCGTCCGAAAGATGATCTTTATATCCAGCGCGAAGGAGCGGTTTCGGATATAATAAAGCTCCATTTCCTGTCGCCGCCCGTTGGAATATTCCGCGTGGTTGCGGGCGTAAGCCTGCCAATAGCCCGTTAGTCCCGGCTTGACCGAGAGGAGGAGCTTTCGCTCCTCGGGGGTATAATGCTCCTCGAGCTCGCTCTTTAAGATCGGTCGAGGTCCGACGATCGACATATCCCCCTTTAAGAGAATATTAAAGAAAATCTGGGGAAGCTCGTCCGCGCTCAGCGTCCTTAGCTTCGCGCCGAAGCACGTCTTCCCGTCGCCCGGCTTTTTATAGCCGATGAGGCGCGGGTCGTCCTTTAGCTTATATTCCTTTTTATATTCCGCAAGCTGTTCGGGCGTGAGCATTTTTTCGAGCTGATCCGCGCCGCGCTTCATGCTTCTGAATTTATAGACCCGGATCGCTTCGCCGTTTTTACCGACGCGATCGTGGCGATAAAACGGGCTTCCGTGATCCTTGATCACGATCACGAGCGCGAGGATCGCCATCGGGATCAATAAAACGATACTCGCGACAAAGGATAAAAGAATATCGAAAAATCGTTTAAAAAAGTTATAGACGGCTTTTTCGCGAAATCGCGTTTCCTCCCGCTCCGCCGTAAAAGCGGGAGCTTCCGCTTTTACGGCGGTTAGCTCCGTTTCAAGCCTTTCGGTCTCCGATACCATGGTTTCCTAACCTTTCCCAACATTGTTATTCATTTTTCTGTCATTTTCCTCTCCGTGTCTGTTTTTTTCGTCGGATCACGACGATGAGGGCGACGAGCGCCACCCCGAGCGTGAAGCCCGCGAAGTCGATCCATACGTCGACGAGCTGAGAGGTTCGCCCCGCCGAAAAAAGCTGGATCGTCTCGTCGACCGCCGCCGCGAAAAGTCCCGCGAAGGCGAGAAGGGGGAGCTTTGAGCGAAGCCTCCGCCGATAAAAAGCCGCGAGGGCGATCCCGAGGACGCCGAATTCCGTCGCGTGCGCGATCTTACGGACGGCGAGATCCGCGAGCTTGGCGAGCCGCGTCGGGTCGACGTGACCCAAAAGCTCCGCGAAAAGCGGGAGCTTCGCCAGCTTGATGAGTATTTTTGAGAAGATCGCGCTGAACCCGCCCGAAACGCTCATCGGGAGCATCGAGTTGACCCAGATAAATCCCAAGACCGAGGCGATCAGGAGGAGGAATAAGATCGTCCTTTTTTGCGTTTGCTTCATTCCGCCCTCTTTCTTTGGGTCGAACGACTGTCCCGCCGAACAGCTCCGAAGGCGTTCTCGCAACGAAAACGCCTTCGGAACTGTTCGGGTATGGGAACATACCCGAACAGCCGTAAGGCACGTATTACTTGATCTCGTAAGTACCGCCCCGGGTCATGGTGATCACGGGATAACCGTTCTCGTCCAATTCTACCGGACCTAAGTCTACGCCATTGCGATATACGTGCGCCTTAGCGAGCGCCTTCTTGCTGAGCTTGCAGTTCGTGATAACCGCCTTGATCTCACAGTTAAACTTTCTCGATGTTTTCATCGTGATCGTTGTAACGGTGGACGTGTTGGTTACGGTCGATCTGAGGTCGAGCTTCGCCGCCTTTTCGATCGTCGAAACGTCGATCGCGAAGGTAACTTCTTCCGCCTTCAGCTCAAGTACGCCGCCCGCCTTCTCCGCTAACGCCTTTACGGTCGCGGCGGAGACCTGGAGCGACTCCGTGCTCGCTACCTCGACGGTAACGACGGGAGCGGCTTCACCGTCCTCGGCATCCTTTAAAAGGTCATCGAGCTTCGTGATCGCTTCGTCAAGCTTCTCCGTGGAGACAGCGGGGGTCGTGGTAACGGTCGAGCTATAGCCCGGATCCGCCGCGTAATCCGCCGCATAAACCGACGTAGCGAAGGAAGCCGTCGCCGTAACGGCGATCAGCGCGCTAAGGAGTCTTTTTGCACCTGTTCTCATTTGAGTTTTCCTCCTTTCTCCGAAAATTTATAATTATCGCCGTAAAACGGCGTTAATTATCCAAGTCCGATTAGCTTCGGAAACGACAACAAAGGCAATCGGGATCCGCTCAAAAAGATTGCCTTCGCGCCTATTCATTTCCCGCCGGTCGCGTAGAAAGGAGATCGGTTCAACATCGTGGTTTCCTCTCCGAAGCTTGTCTGTCCCGGGGGCGGATCAGCTCCCCCGCCCGGTCATTTTCCCATAATTTTATATCGATATATCAGTATTCGACCGATTCGTGATCGTTCTTTTTCTCTTTTTTATCGTGGGAAGGGTTCTTACGGCGGGTCTCCGATCCTTCGGCGGTCTCGGAATGCGCGTGATGCTCGTGATGCTCGCCGTCGTCGTCCTCGTCCGACGAGCCCTGCTTCGACGATCCGTAGCCGTAGCCGTAACCATAGCCGTACTTCCCGTAGCCATAGCCGTATTTCTTTCCGTATTTCCCATAGCGCCCGCTCTTTTCGGGTTTACAGAAGGTCTTGATGAACCCGAGCGTCTTCCCGTTCGCGAGGGTGATCTTTTCGAGCGCGGACTCGATCCCGGGGTGGGTCGTCGCGTTCTCTTTAACGACAAAGACGAGACCCGCGATCGAATCGTTCATCAGCTGAGAGTCGGTCACGACGTTGACCGGCGGGGTATCGAGGAATATGTAGTCGTAAACGTCGGACGACGCCTCTAAAAAGACCTTCATCGCGTCCGAGCCGAGAAGCTCGGAGGGGTTCGGCGGGATATCGCCCGCCATGATCACGTCCAAGCCCTCAAAAACGTCCTGGTGGATCGCCTCGTTGATGTTACAAAAGCCGCCGAGGATCGTCGACAGACCGTTACTCCCCTTTAGCTTAAAGCGCTTCGCCATGGTCGGCTTTCTTAGGTCACATTCGACCAAAAGCACCTCAAAGCCCGCGTTCGCGAAGGCGATCGCGATATTCGCGCAGGTCGTACTCTTCCCCTCCGAGGGGTTAGAGCTCGTGACCGCGATGATCTTTTTATTCTCGGGCGCGGCGGCGAACATGATATTCGTCCGCGCGGTATTATACGCCTCGACGATCGGGAAGGGGGTATCGGCGGAGAGCGTCCGATCCGGGATCGCCGAAACATTCCCCGTCGCGCTCTTTTTCTTCTCCTGCTCCGTCCCGTAGCCGTAGCCATAGCCGTATCCGTAGCCGTGACCGTAGGAATACTTCCCGCTCCCGCTCGCGGTATCAAAGTCGGCGATCTCGGCGAAAACGGGGACGTTATAGATCTTCGCGATGTTGTCGTCGTGCTTGATCGCGACGTCGAGCATATCACGGATATAGACGATCACACAGGCGATCAGCGCCCCGATCACGACCCCGATCGCCGTATAGAGCGGCGTATTCGGGAAGACGGGATAGGGCGAGATCTTCCCGTAATCGATGACCTCAATCGAGCCCGCCTTGATGATCCGTAAGAATTGATCGTTCGCGAGGTTGACGAGCTCGTTGACGACCATTTGAGCCTCCTGAGGACTAAAGCTCTCGACGACGATCTCCATGACCTCGGTACTGTTGACCGACTGGGCGGTGATCATATCGTTGAGCTCGCTCACCGAATAGGGGAGGTTTAGGTTATCGATCAGCTCCTGTAAGAGCGTATCGCTCTTAAAGATGATCTGACAGGTATTTACGAGCTTTTGCGCCGCGCTGATGTCGTTGATGTTGACCGCCTCGGACGTCTGTTGACTGTTCTCGACATAGAGGAGCGCCCGGGACTGATACTTACGCTCGAGGACAAAGTTAGAGACACAGAATACACCCGCGCCCGCGACGATCCCGATAATGATGATAAAGATCAGGTTCTTTTTTAAAAGGCGGAATAAATAGCCTAAGTCGATGGTATCTTCCATTCCCAAACGTACTCCTTTTTTTGTTCCAAGTTCTTCTGTCTGTACCGATTGTCCGGGTCGCGTTTTTACGGAAAAACGCGACATTTCCTTAATTATAGCATACGAACGGGCTTTTGTCAAATCTCCCTCCCGAGGCGAAAATCGCCTCGAAAGGGCGAAAAAACGCGATTATAAAGGGATATTTTTTCTCTTTCCCGTGAATTTCGCCAAAATTTCCGAAAATTACCAACGATTTTTTTAGGATATGAAGAAAATTGAAAAAAGCGCTCCTTCTCGGAATTAGCGGGAAAATTATACCACGCTTTCCCCCTTTTTGTCAAGACCCTTCTACGAAAAATCGCGGAGAACGAAAAATTTGCGTTCGGATATTGCAAATATGTAAAAAAAGGTATATAATAAGAAGTGTACGAGTTTGTCCGGCGGACTTTTTGATCGATAAGGGATTTTTATGAAACGTGCGCTCCACGCGGTATGGGATTATTTTAAAAAGCTCGATAAGCTCCTTTTGCTGCTCTGTCTGGTCTTGAGCGCGTTCGGGGTCTTTCTCCTTTATACCCTGAACGAGAACGGGATCAGCGCCTATGTCTCCGCGCGTCAATGGCGGACACAGCTCCTCGCGACGGGTCTCGGGCTCGCCGCCGCGCTCGTGATCGCCGCCATTGATTACCGCTTTTTGGCGCGGCTTTGGTGGCTTTACGCGCCGCTTACGCTGATCCCCGTCCTCCTCCTCTTTACCTCGCTCGGGATCGGGGTCGAGGGCGCGGACGACATCGGCTGGCTTAGGATCGGGTCGTTTCAGTTCCAGCCCTCCGAGCTTTTAAAGGTCGCCTTTATCATGACCTTCGCGCTGCACCTCCATAAGGTCGGCGCGCGGCTCAACGAGCCGCTCAATATGCTCCTCCTCTGTCTCCACGGGCTTTTCCCCGCCGCGCTCATTATGGCGCAGGGCGACGACGGCTCGGCGATGGTCTTTCTCTTTATCTTTTTGGTCATGCTCTTCGCGGCGGGGCTGTCGTGGAAATATATCCTCCTCGCGGGGGTGGCGGTCCCGATCGCGGCGGTCTTGGCGTGGAACTATCTCCTCCAGCCCCACCAGCTCAAGCGCTTTCGCGTGCTTTTTGACGAACAGATGCAGGAGAGCGAGATGCTCGGGATCTATTATCAACAGTGGCTCGGAAAAAAAGCGCTCGGCTCGGGTCAGCTCACGGGTCTCGGGATCTTTGGGAGCGATCAATATACCTATGTCTCCGAGATCGATACCGACTTTATCTTCGCCTATATCGGTATGACGCTCGGCTTTGTCGGGTGTGTGGCGACGATCGTCCTCTTGGCGCTCTTGTGCCTTCGCCTCCTCTCCGACGCGTCCGCCGCGCGCGACCCGCTCGGGCGGTTTATCTGTCTCGGGGTCTTCGCGATGTTTTTGTTTCACTCGGTCATCAATATCGGTATGGTCTTGGCGGTCTTCCCCGTGATCGGGATACCGCTCCCCCTTTTGAGCGCGGGGGGAACGTCCGTGATCTCGCTTTACGCCTCGGTCGGGCTGGTTCTAAGCGTCTACGCCCACCGTAAAAAGGCGCACCATCTCTTTTATGAAGAGCCGGAATGACCGACGCTCGCGGAGAACGCGTGCGGCAATACAACTCGCCGCTCCGCACGGATGCGGGAGCGGGTCACCCTAAGCCGACGCAGGAAGCGGCGGCTGTCCGCCCAAAGCTTCGGCACGGACGCCGAAGCCCAAAGCGGACAGCATTGCATGGACGCAAGCACCCAAAGTGACCCGCAAAGCGCACACCTTCACATAAAATAAAAGAAAAATAATCGGAAAAACCCGCGCGGACGCGCGATCATAATAGACCTCGGCGGTCTAATAAAAGCAGAAAGGACAAAACATCATGGCGACACCACAACCGATCCATGTAACGCTCGAGACCCTTTATAAGGAGGAGACGCTCGGGCGGCAAAAAAAGCGTTATCGGGACGCGATCGAGAAGTATAAGAGCTACTTCGCCTCCGACGGCGAAAAGATCCGCCTTTTCTCCGCCCCGGGGCGGACGGAGGTCGGCGGGAACCACACCGACCATAACTCGGGGAAGGTTCTCGCGGCGAGCGTCGACCTCGACATCGTCGCGGTCGTCGAGCCGCTCGACGAGCCGGTCGCGGTCATCAAGTCGGAGGGCTTTAACGAGGATCGTATCCTCTTAGACGAGCTCGAGATCCGCGAGGAAGAAAAAAACACCGCCGTCGCGCTCCTACGCGGGGTGGCGAAGGGCTTTAAGTCGCGGGGCTATGAGATCGGGGGCTTTAAGGCTTATACCGTCTCCAACGTTTTAAAGGGGTCGGGGCTATCCTCGTCGGCGGCTTTTGAGGTCTTGATCGGGACGATCCTCTCTTATTTATATAACGGCGGTAAGGTCAGCCCCGTTAAGATCGCCCAGGTCGCTCAGTACGCCGAGAACGTCTATTTCGGGAAGCCGAGCGGACTTATGGATCAGATGGCGAGCTCGGTCGGCGGCTTTGTCGCGATCGACTTTAAAGACCCCGAGAGCCCGATCATCGAGAATATCAAGGTCAATTTTGAGTCCTTCGGACACGCGCTCTGTATCATCGACACAAAGGGCGACCACGCCGACCTCACGTCCGAGTACGCGGCGATCCCGAGCGAGATGAAGGCGATCGCGGAATATTTCTCCGTCCCCGATCTCCGCCATATCTGTAAACAGGATATTATCCTCAATATCAACGCGCTTCGCGACCGCTTCGGTGACCGCGCCGTCCTCCGCGCGCTCCACTTCTTTGAGGAAAACAAGCGGGTCGATAAGCTCGTGAACGCGCTCAAGCGCGACGACTTTAAAGCCTTCCTCGACTCGATCAACGAGAGCGGCAATTCGTCGTATAAGTACTTACAAAACGTATTCGTCCCGACCCGCGTCGAACACCAGGAGCTCGGGATCGGGCTCAATATCGCGGAATACGCCCTCCAGCGTAAGGGCGCCTCGCGCGTTCACGGCGGCGGCTTCGCGGGGACGATCCAGGCGTTTGTCCCCTTTGAGCTTTTAAAAGAGTTTAAAATGGAGATGGAGAAGGTCTTTGGGACGGACAGCTGTCACGTCTTAAAGATCCGCCCGGTCGGCGGCTGTGAGGTCGCGCTCCCGACGGAGGACGAGGAATAATTTTCTTCATTTTTTAGGGCAGGATCGCCGCTTTTCGGCTTTGGTTCAGACTTGATACTCCTCCGCCTTTTTGATAAGGCGCGGCTCGACGAGCGCGTCGATCCTGATCCCGTCCTCGGCGTACTCCTCGGAAAAAACCTTCCCGTTCTCGCGGAGCCGCGCGGTAAAGCCCGCGTCGCCGTAGGGGACGCGGAGCGTCATACGCTTCGCGCTCTCGGGGAGGTTCTTGGCGAGGAGGGCTAAAAGGCGGTCTAACCCCTCGCCCGTCTTTGCCGAGATCTTTATCGTCGTGTCGTCCTCGGGGATCGTATAGCCGACGAGATCGGCTTTATTGAGCGCGTGGACGGTCGGGATCGGCTCGACGCCGCTCTCTCGCTGAAGCTCGGCGAGGAGCGTCTCGGCGGTACGCGTTTTTTCCTCCGCCTCGGGGTCGGAGAGATCGCTCACATGGAGGAGGATATCGGCGCTCACCGCCTCCTCGAGGGTCGACTTAAACGCCTCGACGAGATGGTGAGGGAGGCGGCGGATAAACCCGACCGTATCGACGAGGACGAGCGTCCGCCCGTCGGGGAGGAGGACGGCGCGGCTCGTCGGGTCGAGCGTCGCGAAGAGCCGATCCGCCGCGTAAACGTCCGCCCCGGTGAGGCGGTTTAAGAGGGTGGATTTCCCCGCGTTCGTATAGCCGACGATCGCGCAGACGAGCGTACCGTCCTTCTTACGCCGCTTTCGCGCGCGTTCGCGCCGCGCGGTCAGCTCGCTTAGCTCCTCCTCGAGCTTCCCGATCCTCCCTCGGATATGGCGGCGGTCGGTCTCGAGCTGTTTTTCGCCGGGACCTCGCGTCCCGATCCCGCCGCCGAGCCGCGAGAGCGACCGCCCGATCCCCGCGAGACGCGGGAGGCGATAGCGGAGCTGGGCGAGCTCGACCTGGAGCTTCCCCTCGTTCGTGACGGCGCGGGCGGCGAAAATGTCGAGGATCAACATCGTCCGGTCGATGACGCGGATATTGACGATCTCCTCGATATTTCGTATCTCGCTCGCGGTCAGCTCGGTATCAAAAACGATCAGCCGAGCGTCGAGCGACTCGGCGAGGAGGCGCATCTCCTCGATCTTCCCCTCGCCGAGGACGGTCGCGGGGTCGGCGGCGGGGCGTTTTTGGACGATCCGCGCGACGACGGCGGCGTTCGCCGTCGCGGCGAGCTCGCCGAGCTCGTCGAGCGAGCGTTCGGCGTCGTAATCGCCGGTATCGAGCGCGGCGATGATCGTTTTTACGGGGGCTTCGTCCCGGGTCTTTCTTTTGGTATTTTCCGTCATAGGGGGTTCATTCCTTTCTTTTTACGGTTTCGGAGGTTTCTTATGAAATTTCAACAATTTGACGTAATGATCGTCGGGTCGGGCGTTTCGGGGCTTTACGCGGCGCTCAACCTTAACCTGAACCTAAAGGTTCTGATGCTGTCCAAAAAGGAGCTCACGCTCTGTAACTCCGCGCTCGCCCAAGGCGGCGTCGCGGCGGTCATGGATAAACGGGACGACAGCTTTGACCTTCATATCCGCGACACGCTCGTCGCGGGCGGCTATAAGAACGACCGCGAAAATCTTAAGATCCTCGTCGAACAAGGTCCGACCGACGTTAAGAACCTCCTCAAATACGGGGTCGCCTTTGATCGTAAGGACGACGGCTCGATCGATCTCACGCTCGAGGGCGGTCACAGCCGCCACAGGATCGCCCACCATAAGGACAGTACCGGCTATGAGATCGTCACGAGCCTTATCGAGAGCGTTAAAAAGCTCGCGAACGTCACGATCCTCGAGAACAGTCACCTCGTCGGGCTCGAGAAGGAGGACGGCGACTTTTATGTCACGGTCTATCGCGGCGGGGAATATTCTTATTATACATCAAAGTCGGTCATTCTTGCAACAGGGGGGATCGGAAGAGTTTATGATTTTACGACAAATTCGGCGATTGCGACAGGAGACGGTATCCGTTTCGCCCATTCTCTTGGCGCAAAGATCAAACATTTAAGCTATATCCAGTTTCACCCGACCGCCTTCGCCGACCGTAAAAACCGCGAATGCTTCCTCATTTCCGAGGCGGTACGCGGCGAGGGGGCTTATCTCTTAAACGTGAACCGCGAGCGGTTTATGGAGAGATATGAGCCGGAGCGTAAGGAGCTCGCGCCGCGCGACGTCGTCTCAAAATGTATGATGGAGGAACAGCGGGCGACCGGGAGCGACGAATTTTTCCTCGATATATCGTATAAGGACGCGGATTTTATCAAAAACCGCTTCCCGATGATCTACGCGCGCGTCCTCGAGAAGGGGTATGATATGACGAAAGAGCCGATCCCGATCTATCCCTGTCAGCATTATCTCATGGGCGGGATCGCCGTCAACGGGAACGGCGCGACGACGGTCGAGGGCTTATACGCCGCGGGCGAATGCGCCCACACGGGCGTCCACGGGATCAATCGGCTCGCGAGTAATTCGCTTTTAGAGGCGCTCGTCTTTTCGCGGCTCATCGCCGAGCGGATCAACGAGACGACCGCGCCGCGCCCGGGCGGGGCGATCGAGCATGAGACGCGCGACCCGGCGGGCGAGCCTCTCCCGACGGGCTATCGTACCGAGATCCGGCATATCATGCAAAAGGCGTATTTCGTCGTCCCCGACCTCGACGAGGCGCGGCGCTCGCTCCCGCGCGTCCGCGAGATCCGCGAGACGCTCGAGCGGACGAATTACGAGCTGACCCCCGACTATGTCGAGGCGACGTCGATCGCGACCTGCGCCGAGATCATTTTAAGCGAGATCGTTTAGTGCGGTCTCTTTTTGGGGAAGGCGCGCGACCCGCGCGGCTATCGTTAAGCGGGAGGGCTTTCCCCGTCCCGCGAGGGTAAGTTCACAAAAATAAACAAAAAGAAAGGCGGATTTTATGCAGTTACTTCCGTTTTATATCGACGATCTGATCAAGACCGCGCTCGCCGAGGACATCAACTATCTCGACAGTACGACCGACCTTTTGATCGACGAGGGCGACGAGTCGGACGCGTACCTCCTCGCGAAGGCGGACGGCGTTCTCGCGGGGCTTAACGTCGCGCTCCGCGTGTTCGAGCTTCTCGACGGCGACGTAAAGGCGGAGCGGCGCTTTAAGGACGGCGACGCGGTCAAAAAGGGGGACGTGATCGCGACCCTTTACGGGAAGACCGCCGCCCTTTTAAAGGGCGAGCGGACGGCGCTCAACTTGATCCAGCATATGAGCGGGATCGCGACCTATACGAGCCGCTGTGTAAAGCTCGTCGAGGGGACGAGAGCCTCCGTCTGTGACACGCGGAAAACGCTCCCGGGCTTACGCCCGCTCCAGAAATACGCCGTCCTTATGGGCGGGGGAAAAAATCACCGCTATAACCTCTCGGACGCGGCGATGTTAAAGGATAACCATATCGACGCTTACGGTGGGATCACGGCGGCGGTGAGCGCCCTTCGCGAAAAGGCGGGGCATATGTTAAAGATCGAGGTCGAGACGCGGGATTTCGCCGAGCTCGAGGAGGCGCTCGCCGTCGGCGCGGACGTGATCATGCTCGACAATATGAGCTGTGAGGAGATGAAAAAAGCGGTCGCGCTCACGAACGGTCGCGCGAAGCTCGAGGCGAGCGGGAACGTCACCCTCGACAATATCCGCGCCGTTGCCGAGACGGGCGTGGATATTATCAGTCTCGGGGCGCTCACCCACAGCGTGACGGCTTTTGATATTTCCATGAAGTGGGGAAAGGTTTGATCCCGTGAGCCTTTCCCAAAAGAAGGGAAGATCGTATATGCAAAAAATGATGGGGTACGTCCGTAAGGCGTGTCGGGAATTTCAGCTCCTCGCGGACGGGGATCGGATCGCGGTCGGGGTCTCGGGCGGGAAGGACAGTCTCGTCTTACTCTCCGCCCTCGCGGGCTATCGCCGCTTCGCCGAGCATCCCTTTGAGCTGGTCGCGGTGACGATCGACCCCGGCTTTGGCGGCGTCCCGGGGGATTACGGCGCGGTCGGGGCGCTTTGTGAGCGGCTCGGGGTCGAGTATGTCCTCGTTCGGAGCGACATCGGACCGATCGTCTTTGACGTTCGGAAAGAGCCGAACCCCTGTTCCCTTTGCGCCAAGCTACGGCGCGGGGCGCTCCACGACGCGGCGAAGGCGAGCGGCTGTAACAAGATCGCGCTCGGTCATCACTTCGACGACGTGGTCGAGACATTCATCATGAATCTTTTTCGTGAGGGGCGGATCGGCTGCTTCGCGCCCAAGACCTATCTCACGCGAAAGGATCTCACGATGATCCGCCCGCTCGTCTTCGCCCCGGAGCGCGAGGTCGCGGCTTGTTGTCGGCGAAACGGCTTTGAGGTCGTGAAGTCGAAATGCCCCGCCGATAAAACGACCGTCCGCGAGGAGACGAAGCGCTGGCTCGCGGAGAAGGAGCGGGAGGATAAGGGCTTTAAGCTCCGCCTTTTCGGCGCGTTACGGCGAAGCGGGGTCAACGGTTGGGGCTTCCCCGACGGAGGAAGGAAAAACGACGATGAAAAAAATTCTTAGCTTATTGCTGGTGGTCGTGCTTTTAGCGGGTCTGTTCCCCGTTCGGGGCTACGCGGCGACCAAAAAGGTAAAGCTCTGCGGCGAAGCCTTTTCCCCCGCGACAAAGCGGCTCTGTCTCGTGAGCGGCGAGGAGGACAACGCGCTCGCGCTTTGGGCGGCGCGGACCTATGCCCCCGAATACACGAGCTATACCTTTATCGGGAAGGAGACGGTCGACCTAGCGGAGATCGCCGAGAAGCTCCCCACGCTCCAAAGCCTTTTTATCGTCAGCGCGAACGTCAAAAACCTCGACGCGCTCTCGGAGCTAAAGGACTTAAAACAGCTCGTCTTGTACAACAACGACGGGGCGGAGGAGCTTTCGTTTTTAAAGAAGGCGGCGGGGCTTACCCTGTTTCGCTATTATAATATGAGCTGTGAGGGGATCGAGGCGGTCGGGTCGCTCAAAAAGCTGACCGAGCTTTCGCTCGACGTCCCCGCGAGGGCGATGAAGGATCTCGCCCCGATCAAAAATTTAACGAAGCTTAAAAAGCTTTCACTCGGGTACGGCGCGTTTGAGGATCTCTCCGCGCTCAAAAAGCTGAAAAATTTACGGGAGCTCGAGATCGATAACCGCTACTTAAAGGATATTTCCGCGCTGAAAAGCTTGAAAAAGCTCGAGCGCCTCACTTTAAGCCGGACGGAGGAGGTCAAGGGCGGCGACCTCGCCGCGCTCAAACAGCTTACCTCCCTGACGCTGAATAACTGTCAAATGCGCGATTTTGACAGTATCTCAAAGCTCGACGGGCTAAAGACCCTCTCGGTCACGGGCTTAACGGGGATCAGCGTTTATCGCTTTTATGACGCGATCGCCCATATGACGGAGCTGTCCGCGCTCGCCCTCTGTGACGTTTCGATCGGGAGCTGTGACTTTTTGAGCGGGCTGACGGAGCTAAAGGAACTGTACCTGTTGATGTGCGACGTGGAGGATATTTCGGGACTTAAAAAGCTGAAAAACCTCGAAACGCTCTGTCTCTCTTATAATAAGATCGCGGATATTTCGGCGCTGAAGGGGTTAAAAAAGCTGACCGCGCTCGAGCTGGCGCAAAACGAGATCGAGGATATTTCGGCGGTGTCGGGGATGACCGAGCTAAAGACGCTGAACCTCAATATGACTCAAGTACGCGATCTCTCGCCCGTAAAAAAGCTCACGAAGCTCGAATATCTCGGGATCGCGGGCGCGTATCTCGCCGACCCCGAGCCGATCTTAAAGCTAACGTCGCTTCGCGAGCTTTACGCGCCCGACAGCGCGGTCGACGAAGCGTTCGCCGAGAGGCTCAAAAGTAAAAACCCGGGCTGTGAGATTTTTTACGAATGGGAGACGTAGCACTCCTTCCATAAAAAATAAACATAAAACAAAGAAAGGGCGGATCGGTCGTGAACATAAAATTTGACCTCCCCGAACAGGTCGTCGAGATCCTCGGGATCTTAAAGGAGCATACTTATACGCCGGTCTTGGTCGGCGACTGTGTCCGCGAGATGATCTGCGGGGAGAAGCCGCGCGATTTTGACATCGTCGCGGATATTGAGCCGGAGCGGATCGCGGCGATCTTTGAGGAGCGGTTTAAGACGACGGTGGGGAAGCTCCCGGGGGAGATGATCCTAATCAGCGGGGCGATGGGGATCTCGGTCTCGCCGTATCGTGGGATCGGCGCGGACGGGAAGGAGATCTATGGGCGGCGCGAGCTGACCCTTGACGACGACCTTCGCCACCGGGTCTATACGGCGGACGCGATCGCTTATTCGCCCGAGACGGGGCTTTACGACCCCTTCGGCGGGGCGGAATGTATCTCGGAGCGGCGGATCGTCCTCCGCGCGGTCGGCGAACGCGAGGCGCAGGACGAGGAGGCGGAGCGCCGCGCCCGCGCGGAAGCCGAGCGGCGCTCGAAAAAGGATAAGAAAGCGCCGATGAAGCCGAGTATCCCCGTCCTTCTCGAGAACCCGACCGTCGCGCTGAACGCCGTTCGCCGTCTCTCTCAAAGCGGGATCGCGGTGAGCGGATATACCCTAAAAGCTCTCTCGGCGAATCGGAGCGAGCTGATCGGGGCGGTCCCGCGCGAATGGCTCAGCGTCCTGATGAAGGACGTCCTCCTCGGGAAGAAGGTCACGGACGCGCTTTTGACCTTTCGCCCGATCGTATTCGAGCTGATCCCAAAGCTCGCGGAGGAGGACGGCTACCCCCAGCGGAGCATTGTCCAGGAATATCCCCTTTTTGAGCATATCGCGCGGTCGGTCGGCTACGCCGTCCCCGACGGGACGATCCGCCTCGCGCTCCTCCTCCACGGGATCGGGAAGCGGGACTGTGAGGCGGATCGGGGGATCTATAATTCCTACGACGGTCACGAGGAGCGCGGCGCGATGCTCGCGCGGGAGATCTTGAAAGAACTCGTCGTCCCGGCGGAGGAAGCCGAGGAGATCGAGTTTTTGATCCTTCATCACGACGAGGAGATCACGGAGGAGAATCTCTCCGCCTTTACCGCCGAGTATGGGATCCCCCGCGTGAAAAGCTTACTTTTGTTTCAGGCGGCGAACCTCCGTGCGAAGAACCCCGATCGCGCCTTTGAGCTGAGAGCGGCGGAGCTTCGCGCCCTCGCGGACGGGCTGGAGCGACCGAGGGGGAGGGGGAGATAGTCCTTCGACGATCGCGAAAGAGAAAGGGATCAAACCGATGATCGTATATCATGGCAGTAACGAAATAGTCGAACAGCCGAGACTGATAAAACAAAACCGCTTTTTAGACTTCGGCTATGGGTTTTATACGACGACCAACGAGGAACAAGCCGTAAGCTTCGCGCGTAAGGTATCGGTCAACCGAAAAATGGGCGTACCGACCCTAAATATTTACGAGATCGACGAAAGGCTCGCTTTTTCGGCATGCGAGCTTTTACGCTTTGAGTCCCCCGACGAAAAATGGCTCGATTTCGTCTCGGCTTGTCGACAGGGGGCTTACAGCGGTAAGCGATATGATATGATCTATGGCGCGGTCGCGGACGACAGCGTTTATCAGACCTTAACGCTCTATACGGCGGGCGTCCTCACAAAGGAACAGACCCTAGAGGCGCTCAAGATCAAAAACCTGTATGATCAGCTTGTTTTTGCGACGGAGAGGTCTCTGAAATATCTTCGATTTCAAAGGAGCGTTCTCGTATGAATGAAAATCAATTCAGCGCGTTACTTTCCGTTATGGTCCCACAGGTCATAGCGCTTATCACCCAAAACAGCAACCAGAGCGAAGCGCGGGCGGTCTCTCGTTTTTATCGATCAAGACTCTACGGCGAGCTGTCGGACGAAAAAACGAAGCTGTGGCATTTCAGTCCGCTTACGCTGTATTCTCTGTATCAGGACGAGCTGATCGCGGGGACTTATGATTATCCGGAGGAAGTATAAATGAGCCAAGAGGGGAATTTTTTAGTATACTGTATGGAAAGATACCGTTACGCGAAAAAACTTTCCGGCGCGGAGGTATCAAGGCTTTTTGAGGAATACGACGTATATGATTATATCATGGATTTTTTCGGTTCGCTCCATACAATGGGCGAAAAGCTGATCATTCGGGATATTGACCGTTATATCTCGGGGAAAAGAGCGGGATTATAAAGGGATGAAAAATCATTTAAACAGCTATGAAAAATATTGACATATCCGCACAATTGTAATATAATACAATATAATATAACAAATCAAAAAGGAAGAACGATCATTATGGCAAATTTACAGATTAGGGTAAACTTAAACGGACCTTATGATACGGCGGAAGAAGCGGTCAGCGCGATGGAGGAATAGATGAACGCGCACTCGCCCTCTCCCCGCTCCTTCCCAAAAAGAAAAAAGCAAAAGATCCGCACTCGGGAGACGCTCAAAGGGTGCAGATTGTACATTTTGATGAATTTTGCTGAGAATTTTGCGGTTTTTTAGGTTATTTTGCCGTTGAAAAAAATCCCGAAAAGTTTTATATTATATAGGGAAGTCGCGCGAAAGCGCAACGATCGGGAGGAGGTCGCGTGATGAAATATACCGTTCAGGCGATGATCGAGCTTGACCGCGAGGCGCGGTCAAAGACCGAAGCCGCCGCCGAGGAGGCGCGACGGATCCGCGAGTCCGCCGCCGAGGAGTGTGAGCGCCTCACCGAGGAGACCCGCGCGGCGATCGGGAACGAGACCGAGCGTGTCTGCGGCGAGATCGGGGCGGCGTCCGACGCCTCGGTCGCTGAGATCGAGGCGGATACGGATGAGAAATGTCGTCGGCTCGATCGGATCGTCGGCGAGAACGCCGACGAATGGAAAAAAGAAATTTTAGCGCGTATTTTTGAATAAGCCGGTTTTAGCGGATCTCGGGGGTGAGGGCGATGGCGAACGGCGCGGTGATCGCGAAATCAAAGGCGGTCTATGGGACGCTCCTTAAAAAAGAGGATTACGAAAATCTCGTGCATCGAAGCTCTATACACGCCGTTGTCTCTTATTTAAAAGGGACGCCGCGATACATAGGCGTCTTTTCGGATTCCGACGTTTCGCTCTTTCATCGGGGACAGGTCGAACGCGTCCTCGGGAGGGCTGTTTTTGAGAGCTATCGGCGGATTAGGCGCTTCTCCGCCCGACGAGACGGGATCATGGATTTTTATATCAAGAGCCAAGAGGCGCGCCAGCTCGCCAAGGCTCTTGTCGCGGTCGGGACGGGAAAACAGGAGTCGTTTTATCTCGCTTATCCCGATCACCTCATCGGGCGGATCGGGCTGAGCCCCGAGGCGCTCGCCAAGGCGAAGGATGGCGAGACGCTTCTCGCCGCGCTCGGGGGAACGATCTTTGAGCGCCCGCTCGCGCCGCTCTTACGCGGGGGTGAGCTCGACGTAAACCGCTGTATCATCGCCGTGAACGGCGCGGTACTCGCTTGGGCTTTCGGCGAGATCGACCGAAGCGAGAGGGGGAAACAGCGTGAGCGGCTAAAGTCCTTCTTTTTAAGGAAGGCGGACTGTGCGAACGTGATGACCTGTTATCGCCTAAAGCGATTTTTTGATACCGACGCGGGGCGGATAAAAGAGCTGATCCTCCCTTATCGCTATCGCGTTAAGCCCTATGAGATCGACGAGGCGCTCTCCGCCGCCGACCCCGGGGCGGCGCTTATGCGCCTCCTCTCCGAGCGGTGTATCTCTCGGGATATCCTCGTCGACCCCGACCTCCCCGAGATCGCGATCGCGCGCGGGAACTACGAATTCTTTCGCCGTCGGCTCGCGCTGACCGCGAACGAGGCGGAGGCGCTCTACGCGCTTATGATCCTCCTCGAGACGGAACAGACGAACCTACAAAAGATCGTCGAGGGGATCCATTACGGTATGGCGCCGCAGGAGATCGAAAAATACATTATTATTTAAATATTTTTTAATTGCAGTACTGCGTATTACGCAGGGAAGGATCGAGTTTAAAGGATCGGCGATCTTTTAAACCCGTTGTTTACGCCGCGTCGGAGCGAAAAAAAACAAGCGCCCGGCGTAAGCGTCTCCATAGGAAGGGATGATCATATCTATGGCGATCGAACAGCTCACGCTCGTGAATATCGACGGACCGATCCGCGAGATCAATCGGGTCTTGATCAAATGCTGTGAAAGCGGGTACTTTCATATCAACCCGCCGCCGGACACCTCGGGCGTACCGCTCGTCGCGAAAAGTCTCCGCGATAAGGGCGTATACGACCGAATGATCAAGCGCTGTCGGAGTATCGCGGACGCGCTCGGCGTAAAGCTCGACCCCGCCGCGCCCTACGACACGGTCGAATACAGCGTCAGCATCGACTTTAAGCGCTATCTCGACGAGGTCGACGAAAAATACAGCGGTCTCTTTGAGGAACACGTCGCGCTCGACGAACAGCTAAGGTCTCACGTCGCGATCTTTAATAACCTGATCCGTTTATCGGATTTTAACGCGAGCTTTGAGGAGCTTTTCGCCTGTAAGTATATCAAGGTGCGCTTCGGGCGGATGCCCTCCGACAATATCCGTAAGCTCGAGTTTTATGAGGATGAGCCGTTCGTCTTCTTTCCCTTTGAGAGCGATCAGAATTATACATGGTGTCTTTATCTCGCCCCGAGGGAACAGCGGACGGCGACTGACTATCTCTTTAATTCCCTCGAGTTTCAGCGGGTCAAGCTCCCCGATTATCTGAACGGGAACGCCGATCAGTCCAAGGAGCGCCTCATCGAGGTCATGACCGAGGAGACGCGTAAGATCGAGGAGATCGAGCGCGGGATCGCCGAGATCGCCGCGAAGGAGGGCGAAAAGCTCTCGCGCGTTTACGCCAAGCTCATCTCGATCAATAACGGCTACGCGCTCCGTAATAACGCGCTCGTCGCGGGAAATCGCTTCTTTTGTTCGGGCTATATCCCCTCGGATCGGGCGGAGGAGTTTAAAAGGCTCATGCCCGAGGGGGTCTCGATCACGACCGGCTCGGTCAAGCACGATAAGGACGCGCCCGTCCGCCTAAAGAACAATCGGCTGTTTCGCCCGTTTGAGATGTTTGTGACGATGTACGGGCTTCCCGCGCCGGGCGGGATCGACCCGACCCCCTTCGTCGCGATCACGTATATGCTCCTTTACGGGATCATGTTCGCCGACCTCGGTCAGGGGCTGTTGATCTTCCTTCTCGGGCTGATCCTGACGCGGTTCACGAAGATAAAGCTCGCGCCGATCATGACGCGGATTGGGTTGTCGAGCGCGGTATTCGGGCTTCTTTACGGCTCGGTATTCGGGAGCGAGGAGATCATAAAGCCGTTCTTTCAATACCCTAAGATCTATACCCTCCTCGGTTACGAGAGTCCGCCGTCCGATCTTTTCGGGATCGCGGCCGTCCTCTTGATCGGGGCGCTCTTGATCGGGATCGCGCTCGTTTTGATCTCGATGATCGTGAATATGATCGTCTGTATCAAAACGAGGGATGTTGAGAATGGGATCTTCGGCGCGAGCGGGCTACTCGGGTTTATCTTTTACGGCGCGCTCATCCTCGGGCTCGGCGGGAGCTTTATCGGCTTAGAGCTGATGAAGCCGTGGTACATTGTCGCGTTTATCGTTGTCCCGCTCGTCTTTATGTTTTTTAAAGAGCCGTTCCTTCGCGCGATGAAGGCGGATAAAAAGCCCGCCGAGAGCGGAGATAATCGGGGTAAGGAGCTTTTGATCAAGCTCGAGGCGCTATTCGGAAAGGCGGACGGCGCGGAGAAGACCTCGGTCGGTACGTTTATCATCGAGGGGGTCATCGAGCTTTTTGAGACCTGTCTGACCTATCTCACGAATACGATGTCGTTTTTAAGGATCGGCGGCTTTATTCTGAGCCACGCGGGCTTGATGCTGGTCTTTCGCGTCCTCGCCGATATGTTCGGCGGCGGGGTCGGGACGATCATCGTCGGGGTCGTCGGAAATCTCTTTGTGACGGGCTTTGAGGGACTGATCGTCGGGATACAGGTCCTCCGTCTCGAGTTTTACGAGCTGTTCAGCCGTTATTTCCGCGCGGGAGGAAAGCCCTTTAACCCGATCCGAAACACGACGGTTTAAGGCAACACCGCACAATTACCGCCGGACTTCGCGAGCGAAGTCCCCCGCCTTATGCCGCCCGATTGACAGCCATATTTTCCGCCATATCGCACAGAATTTTTTTGAAAGGTGGTCTCCCCCGGGCGGGGGAGGTGTCACGCAGTGACAGAGGGGCTGACCGACAGATCAGCCTTCCTGCCCAAATTCTATACAATCTGACAAAAAATCTGACTGCCACTCGAACGACAATAATTGTGCGGTGTA
>JAMPCH010000022.1 GCA_023666265.1 Roseburia sp. | reverse complement strand
TTGATTTTTCAAACATATCTTGTATGCTGTCGATCCCGGAGGAGCGTATCCGCTCCATTACGGTCACGAACCCCGAGCTTCCGCCCGAGACCTTGGACGGGAAGTTCAGTCGCTTAGACCTGAGCCTTCAGGTGGACGATAAGCTCGTCAATGTGGAAATTCAGATGAAGAATCAGCCGGACTTCCGCGATCGGACATTATTCTACTGGGCGAAGCTGTATGCTTCGGAGCTGAAAAGCGGGGAAAACTACCGCGATCTGAAACAGACGATCACGATCAATATCGTGAACTTCAATATGTTCGAGGGGAAAGATTATCATACCGAGGTCGCGGCGATCATCAAGGGGACGGGCGAGGTATTCTCCGATAAATTCGCCATCCACTTTTTTGAGCTGAAAAAGATCGGTAAAACGCCGAATTTAAGGCTACACCGCACAATTATTGTCGTTCCAGCGGCAGTCAGATTTTTCGTCAGATTGTACAGAATTTTTGCAGGAAGGCTGATCTGTCGGTCAGCCCCTCTGTCACTGCGTGACACCTCCCCCGCCCGGGGGAGATCACCTTTCAAAAAAATTCTGTGCAATATGGCGGAAAAGATGGCTGTCGATGGGACGGCAAAGGCGTAGCCGGTAATTGTGCGGTGTTGCCTTAAGCGACCAACGAGAGCTTTGGTTACAATTCATCAACGCCGATAAGGAGGAGGATTTTGAGATGCTGGAACAAACAAACGTACCGATCATGAAAAAAGCGGTCAAGGTGATCTATGATATGAGCGAGGACGCAAAAATGCGCGAGGTCGCTTGGATCAGAGAAAAGGCACTCCATGATGAGGCTTCCCTTTTAAACGGGGCAAGAGAGGAAGGGATAGAAATAGGCGAAGCAAGAGGCGAGGTGAGAGGCAGAGCCAAAGGGAGAGAGGAAGGGAGAGCCGAGGAAAGAGCCGCAATGGCAGAGCGAATGAGAGCGGACGGTGTCCCCGAAAGCGTGATCCGAAAATATATTCCCGAATAAACAATAGGAAAATTTATGGAGCATAAAGTAAAAGTCACCTATGACACGAGTGAAGAAGCGAAAGCCCGCGAGGTCGCTTAGATCGGGTCGCGAAATCGATCGCGTAACAGGTATATTCCCCGCCTTTCCGTACACACTAATCCTCAGGATCATACAGTACGGAAAGTGAGGAAAAGAAAAATGCAGGAACAAAAGGATCGCCCGACCGTACCGCTCGGGCTGGGGTACGCCCTCGCGGAAAATTCCGACGCGCTGAAGCATTTCGCGGAGCTGTCCGAGCTTCGCCGCCGCGAGGTCATCGAACAGTCCCGCGCGGTCGCCTCCAAGGCGGAGATGCGCGCGTTCGTCGAACGCCTCGGGAACGAACACGGAGGATTTTAAAAAGACGGGTCTTGACTGATTTTTCACGTCAAGACCCGTCTTTTTTATACTAATAACCGTTTGATTTGCGGATATGATCCGCAAATCAAACCCTTCGGCGTAGCCGAAGAGACGCCGCCCGGCGTCGGGTTATGTTGTACAATACGAATAACCGCAGGAGCGCGCTCCTGCGCCTTGCCGCCCAGCGGCGAGGTATTAAAAAAGCGGGTCATCCGCTTTTTTAATGGTTATTCGTATTACTTTTTGTTAAAAACGCCAAAAGCGATTATACGCTCGGTATAATCGCTTTTTCTGTTACGGGGAAAAAGACAAGTTATTGTCGTTTTCTCCGAAAAAACGCCTCGTTTTTTGGTAAATTCTTCTAAATTTCAACCGTCCGACCGACTTGACAGGATCGTCTTCGGCGAATATAATAATCGGAGTTGAAAAGAGCCTCGGAGCGATCCGAGGAGAAGAAACGCTCAAATCGATCAAAGACGGGAGGGATCGACCCTGCACAAAAAAATAAAAGCGAAAAAAGAGATCATCGCCAAGCTTTTAAGGTTAAGGCTCACGGCGCTGACGATTCTCGGGACGTTCGCTTGTGAAATGGTCTTAACGGGGATGAGTAGCGCCTCCGCCGAGATCCGCGCGGACGGCGAATGTCACACGATCCGCGCGACGGGCGAGCCGATCTCGGTGATCCTCGCGCGCGAGGGGATCGTCCTCGGCACTTATGATACCGTCTCGCCGTCCCTCGACGAGCGCGTCACGGCGGGGACGGAGATCGTCGTCGATCGGGTCGAATATGTCGAGCGGACGACCGCCGAGCCGATCGGGTTTGAAACCGTCTACGCCGAAAGCTCGCTCCTCCCGATCGGCGAGAGCCGCGTCGAGGTCGACGGCGAAAACGGACGGCGGGAAACGACCGTCGTCGAGAAGCTCGTCAACGGCGTTCTCGTCTCGGTCAGCCCAACGGAGACGACCGAGTTCGCCCCGATAAGCGAGGTCGTCGCCGTCGGGACGGCGCTCAGCGAGCCGTATAGCCGTAGGGAAGGCGACTTTCGCCTCAAGAACGGCGTCCCCACCGAGTATATCTATCGCCTCAGCGGGAAGGTCACCGCCTATACCGCCCCGGAGGGCGCGGGGACGTACAGCGGTCGCCCCCTCGAGATCGGGACGGTCGCCGTCGACCCGAACGAGATCCCCTTCGGCTCCGAGCTCTATATCTGCTCAAAGGACGGGCGATTCGTCTACGGCTACGCCGTCGCCGCCGATACCGGTCACCTTACCGACGTGATCGCCGATGTCTTCATGGGGACGACCGATGAGCATTTCGACGAGGCTTGCCGCTGGGGCGCTCAGGACGCTTACGTCTACGTCCTCTCCGTCGGCGATAACAGTATCTCTTGGTTGTAGTTTTTTTGAAAGATTTTTTGAGAGATTTTTAAGAGAGAATAAAAGAGAATTAAAGAGATTTAAAGAGATTTAAAGAATGACAATATTTAAGCGGGGCTTCGCCCCGTACCCCACAAGCCTTTGAAAAGGCTTGACCTAAACTTTTATAAACTTTCAACAGGTTTTGTGAAAAAGGCAATTTTGTGCGCTCTTGCGATTTAAAAGGAAGAACATTGATTGCCAATTGATTGTGTGATTTGAACCCAAAATCGCCGAAAATCAGCATACTTTCTTTTTGAGCGACCTATCAAAAGCAATATTAAAGTTTAGGTCAACCCTTTTCAAAGGATTGCAGGGGGTTCGGGGGACAGCGTCCCCCGCTACATATTATCGTTCTCTTTAAATCTCTTTATTTCTCTTTTATTCTCTCATAAAATCTCTTAAAATTCTCTCACTAAATCTCTTAAAAAATCTTCCGTTTAATGATCTCGGCGAGAGCGCCGACGTTATCGAGACCCGAGACCTCGCCCATAGAGAGGCGGATTCCGAATTCGTCCTCGACCGCCGCCATAAGGGTGATATGGTTGAGGCTGTCCCAGTCGTCGATGTCGTCGGCGGTCGTCTCCGCGTCGATCTCGATCTCGTCGTCGTCAAAAAATTCGCGGAATACGTCCGTGAGGCGTTCATAGATCTCTTTCATTGTTTATCCGTCCTTTCCTTCAGTGCAGTCGTGCGTGACCGTGATATGCTTCGTCTTGGGGAAGTGATCGTTGACCGCCAGCTTCCAGACCGTTTCTTCCTCGCTCTCCGCGACCTTTTTAAAGCCGAAGTCCCCATAAAGCTCCTTCACCATACCGTTTTTCGCGGTCGGGCGGTAATAGCCGAAAATTTTCGCGATCCCCCGCTCCTTCGCCCGTCTTACGACCTCGTCGAGCATAGCGAGCTCCATTTCCCGCTTTAATACGCGACAGCTCATCAGCCAAAGGTCGAGGTGGAGCGCTTCGCCCTCGACCCGCCCGATCACGACCGCGACCACGCCGTTATCGCCGAAGCGGTCGGAGAGCCGCCCGTAAAGCGCGATCCTTTCCGGATCGTCCGCGATCGCCGTGATCTCCGCCTCGGTATAGCGGCGGGTGGTTAAATTGAACTGGTTGCTCTTATTCGTGAGCTGGGCGATCCGCCCGAGATAGGGCGGGGCGAAGGGCATAATTTCCGCCGTCATGGATAGCCCGTCGAGATATTCGCCATAGTCGGCATAGGTTTTTTCGAGCGCCGCCCGCGCCGCGTTCGCGCGGTACATTTCGCCGCGCTCGCGATCGTCCGCCGAGAGCGAGACGGTCTCGAAGTAGCGGTTTCGGTCGAGGACGCGGATATACTCCTCCGGCGCGGTCAGCTCGGGGACGGCCGTCCCGGGGAGCTGTTCGCGGACGATCTCACGCTCGGCGGGGTTATCGTCCGCGAAAACAAAGCTCTCGGTGAGAAGGTTCAGCTCCGCCGCCGTCTCGGCTAAATTCCGATCCTTGTTCTCCCAGTTCGCCTTGATCACGGTGAAATCGTCGGGCTTTAGGAGGCTGTCCGGGTGGGCTAGCCCCGCGAGCGCGTTCGCGGCGTCGTTTTTGGAACAGACGGTCAAAAGCACCCCGAGATCCTTATGGAGCTTAACGTACTCCTGAAACTCGGAATAGACCTGACCCGCCGGGAGATCCCTTCCGAGCCTTAGCCCCTCGACCCCGTCGTCGCCGACCACGCCGCCCCAAAGCGTGTTGTCGAGGTCGAGCGCGAGGACTTTTTTGTTTTTCCCATAGATCGCCTTGACGATCGCCGCGAGGTTCGCCGCGAGAAAGGGTATCGCGGGGAGCGCGAGCGCGTATTTATAGAGAAGCCACGCCGCGCTGTCCGCCCATCGATCCAGCCCGTAACAGGCGGAGATGTACCGAAGGTCGTTTAGGTAAAAGCTCTTTTCGCTCGCGGCGTACTCCGCGAAGCGGCGGTTCAGCTCGTCGACCGTCCGTACCCGCCCGTGCGGGTCGGACGCGTCCATATTCCCGAGGAGGCGAAACGGCGGAAGCTCAAAGTTATTCTGTATGACCGCCGCGCCGAGCTTGTCACGGACGCTCTCCCACATCGCCTTATAGCGGAGAATTTCCCCGTCGATCCCCTTCTCGACCGCCTCGGGCGTTTCCGCGAGCGTCGGGAAGTATTCGATATTCCGATACGTCGTGTGAAAGTAGACGAGATCGGGCGAAAATTCGATAAGCGTCTCCGGCGGAAACATCGCGTCCTCCCAATATTTCCCGTATTCCGAGAGATAAAACGACGGCTCAAGCCCGTAGTTTAAGAGAAACAGCTCGAGCTGATCGCGTACCGCGTCCGCCGTCGAGCCGCTTAGGATCGCGATCCTTACGGGCGTTCGCTCCCGACCGTCGCCCTTTAGCTGCTTTTTGAGGCTCTTCTGCTTTTTCAGTAATAGCCCCGCGTCAAACGGATATGAAAAAAGATCCTTCACTTGCCTTCCCTTTCTGTTTTTTTGAGATTTTTATGAGACTTTTTGAGAGATTTTATGAGACTTTTTGAGAAAAAATATATTTACAGCGGGGGACTCTGTCCCCCGAACCCCCTGCAAGCCTTTGAAAAGGCTTGACCTAAACTTTAATAATCTTTAGGCAAGTTTTCTGTAAAATGACTGCTTCCCTTCGCTTTAAAAAATTAAACTCAAAAAATCGGATCATCTTACAATTTAGCGAATTTGATGAGATCATAATAAAGCAATATTGATTTTCGCTTCCTTTTGGCACAAAAGGAAGTAGGGGTTCGGGGGCAAAGCCCCCGCTGATAGTGCTTTTCTCTTATAAATCTCTCTCACGTCAAAATTCGTTTAAGATAATTCCCGTTTGTGCCGGCGGCGGTATAGGTACAGACGGCGGCGAGGACGTCGGTCGCGCCGACGGAGGAACAAAACTCGGCGGCGTTCAGGTCGAAATAGCGGATATCGCAGACATAGATCTCCTCGAACGAGGAGGTCAGGAAGGGTACGAGCGCGTTCCCATAGCTCTCCTTAAAGATCACGAGCTTTCGCCCGTTATTTACGTCGGTCGCGATCCGCGCGATCCGATCGTCCGAGCCGAGGAAGGAGCAATAATACGCGCTCCCGTCGGGGGCGGGGAAAAGCTCGCTCGCGTAGCCGTTCGCGAAGGCGCGGTCATAATACTCGGTCGCGAGCGCGGCTTTATTCGGCGGAAGGTAGAGGGTAAAGACCTCGGGGTCGTCCCTTAAATGCGCGTCCTTTGAATAGCCGTAGAGCGAGCCGACGTAGCCGTCCGCCTCGACCGCCGCGTAGTCGGAGAGCGGCGGGAAGGGTACGTCCGCGACGGCGGCGAACGCCTCCGCCGCGTAGTATGCCCCGAGCGGCAGCCAGTGGTGATCCGTCCGGGCGTAGATCGCCTCGGCGGTATGGGCGGCGACGGCGGAATACATATCGACGTTCGCGACGTCCTCGAGCCGCTCGGCGACGTGGTCGATCTTATTTTTTTGGCTCGCGGTAAAGCCGGAGAAGCCGTCGGGGACGTAAAACTCGCTCGAGGTCGGGATCACCGCATGATAGACGTTTACGTCGGGTAAGCACCGCTTTAGCTCGTTCACGCTCGCCGCCCAGCTCTCACAGAGCGAGTATGTCCCCCAACAGGGCATCAGCCCGAGATAATGCCCGTCCGAGCGGCGAATGACGAGGATCCCGTCCCCGCCGATCTCGGCGTATTCGGGCGTATACCCGAGATCGGGCGTGTTCGCCGTGACCGCGTCCGTCGCCGCCTTTGTCGTCGTTTCCTTTTGGGAAGGCGCGCTTCCCCGCGAGCCTCCTTCGACCTCGGTCGTTTTCGGCGCTTCGGAGAAGCCGCCGACGAGCGTCTCGGGAATGGTCGTCTCGTAGTGGCGCGTGATTTTTGAGACCGCCGAGACCGCCGAGACCGGCGAAACGGGCGGGGCTTGTGTCTCCGCCGTTTCCGAGGCGAAGACGGTCGTATACGCGCTGATCCCCTCGGTACGGACGGTACGAAAGGTCACGGGCGCGTCGCTCGCCGAAGCCCCGGAGGAGCAGCCGCAAGCCGCAAACAAAAGTGCCGTAAATAAAAGGGAAAAACGATATTTTCTCATGAAGTCTCCCCCTCGGGCGCGACGGTCGTATTTCCCGCCCGCGTCGGGTTGTCGAGCTTCGCGGCGAAGCTTTCCGCGTTCGGTCCCGTCGCCGAGAAGGAACACATCGTCGCGAGAAGGTCGGTGATCCCCTGCTCCTTGATAAATTCCGCCGGGTTCAGGTCGAACCAGCGCATATCGCATACGTAAATTTCCTCAAACGAGGAGGTAAGGAAGGGGATTTCCGCGTTCCCGTAGCTGTCCTTAAAGATGAGGAGCTTTCGCCCGTTTTTAACGTCCGTCTCGATCCTTACGATCTTCCTGTCCCCGCCCATAAAGGTCGAGTACGACGACTCGACGGGCTGGGCGACGAAAAGCGGGAACTCGTAGTCAAAGTTATACGCCGTATCATAGTAATAGGTCGTGTAGTCGTTCGAGGGCTTATAATAGACGAACTGCTCCGGGTCGTTTAGGATCAGCGCGCTCTCGGTATAGGTATACATCGTCCCGATATAGCCGTCGACGACGACCCTCTCATAGCGCTCGAGCGGGGCGAAGGGTACGCCCGCCGCTGCCGTGAACGCCTCGACCGCGTAATACGCGCCGAGCGGCTGCCAGTGGTGGTCGGTACGGGTATAAATTTCCTCGTCGGTATGGGCGGCGAGGGCGGTCACCGCGTCGACGGGGACGACGGCGGGGTCGAGCTGGGCGTTGATCTTATCGATAAACGCCGCGTGGCTCGCGTTATACGCGTCGTATTTATCGGGGAGGTAATATTCCCCCGCCGTCGGGACAACCATCGAATAGACCGTCACCTCGTCGCCCAGCTCGGCGTGGAGGCGGTTGAGCGTCTCGGCGTAGACCGTCCCCGCGCCTCCGCCAAAGAGCGAGATCCCCCGATAATGACCGTCGGCGAGCTTTGTGACGACCTGTCCGTTGGTGATGACTCCCTCGGCGATCTCGTTGACCTGTCGCGCCGAGGTGGTCGCGGGGGTCGTCGTCGTCACGGGGGGCGCGGTCGTCGTCACGGGCGCGTCCTCCGAGAGCGCGGGCGCGGACTCCTTCGCCGAAGAGGTCGTACTCGCCGAGGTCGTCTCCTTCGGGCGCGGGGCGGTCACGACGGGCGGCTCGGTCACGGCGACGAGCTGACCGTGGATCTCGGTATCGTCGAGCGGGACGCCGTAGGCGCTCTTGATCACGACGGCGGCGTTTTTGAGCGAATCGCGATAGGGGACGGTATCGTCGTAATACTCCGCGATCCCGGCGGTATAATTCCCGTTTAAAAAGTCCTCCCACGTAAATTCGGGAAACTCCGCGAGGTCGCGCTTCTCGATCTGAGACTGCTCCGAGCGCGGGAGGACGAGGAGCGCGACCGCCGTCAGCCCGAAAAAGATCGAGGTATAGACGATATTCCCGATCGCGAAGATCGGGCGAAGGGGCTTGGTCGTTTCCTTTTTTGGCTTTTTCTTTTTTTCCATAAAAATTCTTCTTTCGTGCTTAGGATATATTTCGTTTTACTCGCAATTTCATAAATTTAGCGCCGCTTTAACAAACCTCACGACCTGACAGCCGCAAGGTCGAAAACGCAGAGAGTGGCAATGGGTACAGGAGACTTTGCTTTTTCGCACTTGTGTAAATTTAGCGCCGCTTTAGCAAATCTCACGACCTGACAGCCGCAAGGTCGAAAACGCAGAGAGTAGCAATGGGAAAAGGGAGACTTTGCTTTTTCACATTTGCGTAAATTTAGCGCCGTTCTCCGCAATTTCACGACCTGACAGGCAGTAAAGTAGAAGTCAGAAGAAGGGTAACAATGGGTACAAAGGATTCCAAAGGAAATTCCGACAGGATGTCGGGAGCGAAAACCCCCAAGGCGCGGCACGGACGCCGCGCAAAACAAAGGTTTTCGCCATTTCCATTTGGCAGTTGGGTTCGGGCGAACGCTCTGTTTGCGGCGCGTCCCTACGGCTAGAGGTATTGCCGTGCGCCGCTTTGGGCGTTCGCCTGCAAGCATCCTTGCTTGCGGGGCAAAGCCCCGCCTTCTTTTCTCTAAACTCTCATAAAGTCTCTCAATTAAACTTATTCATCGCCTCGGCGGTCTTTCCTTGTACGATCAACTCCGCCGCCGAAGCCGCGTTCCCGAGCGCCTCCTCGAGCGCCGCTCCCTGTTCCTTTAAAAAAGGGGAAAGCACCCAGCTCGCGAGGTCATAGTCGGGTCGGGGCTTCGCGCCGACGCCGATCTTAACGCGGGGAAAGCGATCGCTGTTCGTCTCGAGGATAATACTCTTGATCCCGTTATGACCGCCGTCGCTCCCCTTCTCGCGGATACGGATCCGCCCGACGTCGAGCGAAATATCGTCATAGAGGACGACGAGCCGCTCGGGCGGGAGCTTATAAAAGCCGAGCGCCGCCGCCGCCGCCTCGCCGCTTAAATTCATAAAGGTCGTCGGCTTTATCAAAAGACAACGTACCCCCCCGACCGTCGCGTCGGCGGTCAGAGACTTAAACTTTAGCCTTTTAACGTCCGCGCCGACGCGCTCGGCGAGGGTATCGAGCGCCATATAGCCCGTATTGTGGCGGGTATTCTCATACTGTGTCCCCGGGTTACCGAGACCACAGATCACGTATTTGACCGCGCCGAGCGCCTGCGGCTTTTTCTCCGCGTCGAGGGCGCGAAAAATATCAAAGACAGACATATCGCCGCCCCCTACTTCTTCCCAAAAAGCCCCTTCAGCTCCTCGCCGACGTTCTTCCCGAGACGGGTGAGCGCCTCGTCGGCGTTATTGACGGTCGTGTTAAATTTCGCCTTATACTCCGCCTTTTTTTCGTCGGTGAGGGCTTCGTCGAGCTTCTCCTTCGCTTTCCCCGTCAGCTCGTCGGTCTTTTTCTCGAGGGTGGTGACCGCGTTCGAGAATTTCTCCTTATACTCCGCGCGCTTCTCGGGGGTGAATTGCTCCTTCGCCTTCCCCGTGAGCTCGTCGGTCTTTTTTTCTAGGGTGTTCATCGCGTTTCCGAATTTCTCCGTAATACTCATACAGACGACCGTCCTTTCGTTTATGTGTTTATTTATTTTGGGAAGGCGCGGCCTTCGCCCCGTCTCCTTCTTCGCCCCTTGTCTCGGTGAGCTTATCGAGCGTTTCGCGCATCAGCTCGATCGGCGTCTCGTGGGGTCTCAGGTCGATCTTAAAGCAGACCTTACCCGCGAGGTTAAGGTTGACCCGCCCGTCCATCTCGGCGTTAAGCGCCGCGATCCTTCTCACGTCGGGCTTTGGGAGGAAGAAGCTTAAAGTATCCTTGGTCTGGAGGATCTCGGTGATCCCCTCCTCCTGCGCCATGCTCCTTACCCGCGCGACCTCGATCAAGCCATAGACGGGCTTCGGCGGCTCGCCATAGCGGTCGATCAGCTCGTCGGTCACGTCATAGGCGTCGTCCTCGCTCCTTATCATCGCGATCCGCTTATAACAGCTGATCCGCCGGGCGGGGTTCGCGATATAATCCTCGGGGATAAACGCGTCCGCCTTTACGTCGACGAGACATTCCGATACCGGCTCGGCGACCTCGCCGCGCTCCTCTTTGACCGCCTCGTCGAGGAGCTTTAGATACATATCATAGCCGACCGCCGACATATGCCCCGACTGGCTCGCGCCGAGGATCGACCCCGCGCCGCGGATCTCGAGATCGCGCATCGCGATCCGAAAGCCCGAGCCGAACTTGGTAAATTCGCGGATCGCGTCGAGACGCTTCGCCGCGACCTCGCTGAGCGTCTTCCCCCGGCGGAAGGTAAAATAGGCGAAGGCACGGCGGTTCGTCCGCCCGACCCGCCCGCGAAGCTGGTGGAGCTGGGCGAGTCCCATATAGTCCGCGTTCTCGATGATGAGGGTGTTACAATTCGGTACGTCTACGCCCGTCTCGATCAGGGTCGTACAAACGAGTACGTCGATCTCATGCTCTAAAAGCTTACGCCAGATCTCGAGAAGCTCGCCCTCCTCCATTCTCCCGTGGGCGATCCCGATCCGCGCCTCGGGGATCAGGGCGTGGAGCTGTGCCGCGCACTGTGTGATCGACTCGATCCGATTATGGATATAATAGACCTGACCGTTTCGGCGAAGCTCCTTACGGATCGCTTGGATCAGTACGCCCTCGTTATGCTCGATGACATAGGTCGTGACGGGCTGGCGATCCTGTGGCGGGGTCTCGATCACGCTCATATCGCGGATCCCCGACATCGCCATATTGAGCGTCCTCGGGATCGGGGTCGCCGAGAGGGTCAGGATATCGACCCCGGGAAACATCTCCTTAAACTTATCCTTATGCCCGACGCCGAAACGCTGTTCCTCGTCGATGATGACTAAGCCGAGGTCTTTAAAGCCGACGTCGTCCTGGACGAGGCGGTGGGTCCCGATCACCATATCCGCCGACCCGCGCTTCATACGCTCGATGCTCTGTTTGATCTCTTTCGCGGTACGAAAGCGGGAGAGAAGCTCGACCTTAACGGGGAAGCCCTCCATCCGCTTGACGACCGTCTGATAATGCTGCCACGCGAGGACGGTCGTCGGACAAAGGAGCGCGCACTGCTTCCCGCTCATAATACATTTAAACGCCGCGCGAAGGGCGACCTCGGTCTTACCGAAGCCCACGTCGCCGCAAAGCAGGCGCTCCATCGGGCGATCCGTCTCCATATCCCGCTTGATCTCGGCGATACAGCGAAGCTGGTCGTCGGTCTCGACATAGCTGAAATGGTTCTCAAAATCCGTCTGTTCCTCGCCGTCGGGGTCAAAGGCGTAGCCCTTACTCTTCATTCGCTTGGCGTAAAGCGCGGTCAGCTCGGACGCCATCTCCTTCGCCGCCGCCTTCGCCCGCGTCTTCGCCCTCTGCCATTGATCGGTGTGCATTTTTGAGAGCTTAACGGTCGTAACGTCGCCGCTCCCGATATAGCGCGAGATCAGGTCGAGCTGGGTCACGGGGACGTAGAGAACATCCGTCCCCGCATAGCGGATCTTGATATAATCCTTACTGATCCGATCTTGGGTAAGCTTTTGGACGCCCTCGAATACGCCGATCCCATAGCTGTTATGGACGACGAGATCGCCGACCGCGACGTCGCCGAGCGAATTGATCATCTCCGCTTTTTTACGCTTCGGCTTTTCGCGGACGCTGACGCTGACCGCCGTATGAGAGATCGCGGCAAGCCGCGCCTCGGGATAGCTGTAGCCCGAGGTGAGGAAGCCCTTCGTCACATAAACGCGCTTCATAAAGAGCTTCTTCGGCGAATCGGCGTAATCGGCGGGGATCCCGTCCGCGCGAAGGTCGTCCGCGAGGACGCGCGCGCCCTTCTCCGTCCCGGCGAGGACGATCACGCTGTACCCGCCCGCCATATAAGAGCGAAGCTCCTCTAAAAGATAGCGATATTCGCCGCTCCACGGCGCGACCTGACCCGCCGAAACGGTCATCAGAGCGGACAGCCTCAGCTCATGCCCGCGCATAAAGTTATCGAAATAAGCGCGTACCCGCCCCTCGAGCCGCTCGTCATACTCCGCCTTGGTGAGAAGGTAGCGGTCAAGCCCCTTAGCGAGTACCCCCTCCTCAAACAGCATTTTAAGATCCTCGCGGTGTTGGGCGAGGGCGGATTTTAGGCTGTCGTTACAGGCGCTGTTCTCACAGACGATCACCCCCGCCGCATAGTCGAAGACCGTCGCCTCCTTCTCAAAACAAAGGGGGAGATAGCGGTCCCCGTCGGGGGTGATCCCGCTATCCAGCTTCTCTATATCGGCGGCGAGCCGCGCCTTGACCGACGGGGCGTTCTTTCCGCGTACCTTCGCCGAGAAGTCGGTCAGCGCCCGCGCGAACGCCGCGTTATCCTCAAATAAAAGCTCGGTCGCGGGCGCGGCGGCGACCGCCTTAACGGTATCGATCCGCCGCTGGGTCTCGAGATCAAAGGTCGAGATACTGTCGACCGTGTCGTCAAACATCTCGATACGGATCGGGGCGGGGAAATTCACGGGATAAACGTCAAAGATCGACCCGCGTACCGAGAACTGGGCGACCCCCTCGATCTGGTCAAAGCGATCGTACCCGAGCGCGGTCAGCTTCTCGGCGAGCGCCGTTAAGCTGAGCGTATCCCCCGTCCGTATCGAGACGCTCCGCCGTAGGAGAGCGTCCCTCGGGACGGTGAGCTGTACCGCCGCCTCGGGGGTCGCGCAAACGATCGGGATATTCCCCGCCGCCATACGATAAAGGACGCCGAGCCGCTTTAAGACATATTCGCGCGAGGCGGAATCCACCTCGCCGAGCATGAGATCCTTCGCGGGATAAACGACGGCGGTCTCACCGCCGCTCATCACGTTAATATCCGCGCAAAGGCGGGCGCACTCGCCCTCGGTATCGCATAGGACGAGGAGCGGGGCGCTAAAGCCCTCCTCGCGCGACAGCGCCGCTAAAAAATGCGCCTTATGAATATGGGACAGCCCGGTCACCATGACTGGGAGACCGCCCCGCGCCGCCGCGACCGCCCGATATTCGGGGAGCTGGCGCGCCGTATTAAAAAAGTATTCCATGAGCCCTCTTTGTCGCCTTGAAAAAATGCCTTCGTTGTCCTTACTTAGGGCGTGTTGACACAATCGCAAGGCGCCCGTCTTACAAGCATATTTTCCGTCTTTCTTCGTTAAAAATCCTTGAAATACATACAGTATTCCTGCGGCTTTTTGCCTCGAAACACGAAAAATCCGCTTGCAATCCGAGCATTTCGGATTGCGTCAACAAGCCCTAAAAGAACACAAAAAATCCCTCGACTTCGGATTTTTTCTGTTCTTTTATTTCCCGAACCGATGAAAACAGGTCATTCTCGGGGAGGGGGCGAAAGCCGCTCCTTCCCCAAAGAAAAAACCTATCGCAAAAATTATCGTCTTAGCCTTTTCCCGAGCTTAACGATTAGGACGATCGCCGAGCTTAAAACGAGATTGATCGCCATCTCGACGATAAAATTGACCCCGACAAAGGCGGTGATCATATACGCGCCCGCGCTCTCAAAGCCCGCGCCCGCCGCCCATTCGCGGATCGTGTCCAAAAAGAAGATCGAACAGCCGAGGAGAAACACGCCCGTATTGACGATCGGCGAAACGATCCCCGCCGCGACCGCAGCGGCGGCGGGATTTTTACGCTCGATCGCGCGATAGACGACCCCGGCGGATAGCCCCGCGAGCGCCCCCTTTAGGATACAGGTCACGACCGTCCCCGGGACGTTCACCGCGAGGAAAGCCCCCGCGTCGGTAAAAAGCACCACCACGCCAAAGACAAAGCCGAGCCAAGCGCCCGCCTTCCACCCGTAAAGCGCCGCGCCGACCACGATCGGTATCAGTACGAGCGTGATATTAAATACGCCAAAGCGTATCCCGACCGCCAACGCCTGTAAGACGACGACGATCGCCGTTAAAAGTCCGAGCCCTACGATGGTCGCCGTATCGACCTTACGCGGGCTTTTCGCGCCCTCCGGCGCGAGGTTTAAGTTTTGGTTCTCCATAAAGAAACTCCTTTGCTGACGCTCGGGTCTTCCCCGATGCATCGCGGGCTTATATTTTAAGAAACTCGGCTTTTGCCGGTTTCCTAACCCCTGTTTTTCCGATAGATCGCGAGCATGCCCTTTAAGATCAGCTGGGGGTCGTGGATCATCTTATGGCGACATTCGCTCATCACCACGGCGGAGAAGCCGCCCGTCGCGACGATCGACGCCGCCGCCCCCATCTCCTTCTCAAAACGGTCGATCAGCCCGTCGAGTGTCTCCGCCATCCCGAGGATCACGCCCGAGCGCATACAGTCGATCGTATTCGTCCCGATCGCTTTTTCGACCTTCCCGGCGCTGATGAGCGGGAGCGCCGCCGTCCCGCTCGCGAGCGACTCAAAGGTCATCTTTAGCCCGCCCGCGATCGCCCCGCCGAGAAACTCGCCGCGACCGCTGATCGCGAGGAGCTTCGTCGCCGTCCCGAGGTCGACGACGATCGCGGGGAGGGGATAAAGCTCCTTCGCCGCGACCGCCGCGCAGCATAGATCCGCGCCGAGGCTCGACGGGTCGTCGAGGCGGATATTGAGCCCCGTTTTAAGCCCGGGACCGATCACCGTCGCCGTCAGCCCGAGGAGCTTATCGACCGCCGCCCCGATCTGACCCGTCGCGGGCGGGACGACCGAGGATAGAACCGCGCCCTCGATCTCGTCGGCTTTTACGCCGTTTAGGTTTAATAAATTCATGAGAATGAGGACGTATTCGTCCGCCATACGCGCGGCGCTCGTCTCGACCCGCGCCTCAAATTTGAGCGCGTCATCGCGGTCATAAGCGCCAAAGACCGTGTTGGTGTTCCCCACGTCTATCGTCAGAATATACATTTTTGTCCCTTTCTTTGTTGTTATTTTTTATGGCTACACCGCGCAATTATTGTCGTTCGAGTGGCAATCAGATTTTTCGTCAGATTGTTCAGAATTTTTGCAGGAAGGTGGTCTCCCCCGGGCGGGGGAGGTGTCGGCGTAGCCGACAGAGGGGTTGACCGACAGAGACGCCTTTCAAAAAAATTCTGCGCGATATGGCGGAAAAGATGGCTGCCAATCGGACGGCAAAGCGTGAGCGGTAATTGTGCGGTGTTGCCATAAGGAAGGACTGCCTCCCTATCGATTTCCTTCGTCCGGGGGCGGCGCGTCCTCCATATCGTCCGAGATCTCCTCGCCTTCGCCGCCGTCGGGGAAAGCCGCGTTCGCGAAGCCCTCCTCCGTGAGCGTATGGCTTTGGCTTTGGTTCTCGACCGCCGCCGCCGTCTCCGCGCCCTCCGCCGAAGGATCGTCAATCTCGGCGAGCGCCGCTTTTTTGGCGCTTTTACGCTTGAGGAAGCGAGCGACGAGGATCATCGCGATAAAGAGGATAAGCCCCTCGCCCGTAATGATGAGCGCGGTCGGGTAGCCCGCCGTTACAAATTTCATCTCGATCGTGTGGCTGCCCGCCCCGACCGGTACACCGATCAGCGCGTCGAGAAGCTCGACATACTCGACCTCCGCCCCGTCGACGAGGATCGTCCACCCCCTCTCGACCGGGACGCTCGTAAAGACGAGACCGTCCTCGGCGGCGTTCACCGTGATCTTGAGCGACGTCGGCGAGGTGCGCTCGACCGTGGTGTCGCGGTTCTTATCGATCAGCTCGCCGAGATCGCGCCCGATCGCCTCATGGTCACAATAGAGGAACTGAGCCTCGCGGAAGTAGAGATCGTCGCGGGTGAGGGTCAGCCCGATCGTGACCGACTCGCCCTTCTCAAAATCACCGATCTTCATAATACTGTTATTATCGCCCTCAAAATACGTCCCGAGGAATATCTCGCGGTTGAGCCATACGTTCACCGTCCGCTCATAGCGCGAGGGGAGGTACATATAGAGCGCCGACGTCTCGGGCATCTCGAGCGTATAGACGAGCTCGGTATTGAGGTTCGGCTCGATCTTTTTAAAGCTGTGGTGACCGTCGGTCGTCTTCCCCTGGGTGACGTTCGTGAGCTCGAGGTCTACGTCGTCGATGATCCGCTTAAAATAGTCGTCGTCGCTCACGCCGTCGGTCGCCCGCCCGAGCATCGCCGCGAGCAGCATATTCTGATTTCTGAGCGGCTCGGTCGCCGATAGCTCTAAGTCCTCGACGCGCTTATCGACGAGATAAGCGGGCGGGAGATAATAGAGGTTCTCGGTGACGGTGATGTCGTCCGCCGACTCGATCTCCGAGGTGCTGTTATCGGGACAGGACAGCTCATACTTGACCCCGAAAAGGCTCTTTGTGATCTCGGTCGCGCCCGAATAGCGGGTATAGTGGCTCCGCGAGGTGAAGCCGAGCCGCGAGAGAAGCTCGATCGGCTTGGCGTTGAGGGTACTCGAGCTATGCGACAGCCCATACATCCCACAGGCGAGCGGATCGTTCACGGTACGGAAGTAAGTCTTTTCGATCCGATAAAATCCGTCGTCCTCCGCCTTGATCCGATCGACGACCTCGCGGGTCGGGACGATCACGTCGACGTAAGAGGGGCGGGTCGAATAAACGATGTCGAGGTCTTGGCGAATGAGCTGGACGAAGGTATTCGCGAAAATTTCGAGCGAGATCACCGTCACAAAGATCACGGCGATCCCCTTTCGACGGAGCTTATTCTTAAATTGTACCGTGACCGCCGCGACGATAAAGAGGATCGCCGCCGCCGGGAGAATGACCTGGAGGCTATCCATCGTGTCGCGGCTGATGTCGTCGAGATAGTTATCCTGTTTCTCGATCCAAAGGAGGACGGCGAACCACGCGAGCGCCGCGAGGGCGATATGCTTTTTCGGTACTTCGTCTAGCGCGTCAAACGCCCGCGCCGAGAAGGCGACCATTAAAAACGAGACCATAAAGCTGTAACGATAGGGCAGCCAGTTCGGGAGCTGTCCGCCGTGCCAGAGCATATCGACCTGACAGATATACATCGAGAGACAGAGGATCGAGAGGATCGCCGCCCCGCCGATCCGATCCCTTCCCCTGATCTTTTTAAGGAAAAAGTAACAGGGGAGAAACAGAAGCACGAGCGTCCCGCAATAGAGGAAGGGAAGCCCCGACATCCTCACCGTATCATAGGTCAGCGGGAACATCTTATCGAGAAGCTCGATCAGGTCAAAATTAGTATAGACCGAGCTGTAATCCGGCTCGGAGAAGTCGAATTTCCCATACGAGAGCGAGTGATAGACCGGGAGGAGCATATACATTGACATCATCGTCGAGACGGCGGCGACCCCGGTAAAGAGAAAGCCCCGCTCGATAAAAAGCCGCGCCATCCCCTTTTTATGAGAGACGACCGCGTAATAGAGGAAGTAGATCGCCGAAAAGATCGCGATCATAAAGCCGATATAAAAACAGGTCACAAAGGCGTAGACGAGCGAGATCGTGAGCATGACGAATTTCCCCTCGTCGATCAGCTTCTCGATCCCATAGACGATCAGCGGGAGGATCATCACCCCGTCGAGCCACATCGGGTTCATCGTCTGTACCATCGTATAGGCGCAAAGCGCGTAGCTCGCCGAAAAGACGATACAGGTGAGGGGGCGAAAGCCCTTCCCACGGCGGAAGTAGATACTCGTACAAAGCCCGATCGCCCCGACCTTCGTCACGAGCATGGTCAGTAAGCCCTCGGTGATCATCTCGCGGGGAAAAGCCCAAACGAGGAAGTTAAAGGGACTCCCGAGATAATAGCCGACGATCCCCATAAACTCGCCCGAGAGATTCCTGCTCCAGCTGTAAAAAACGCTCTCCTTCCCCGCGAAAACGTCGTACATATAGTCGTAATAATAGACGTATTGACCGTTTAGGTCGAGCGAGAGGACGGATTCCTTCCCAAAAGGATAAACGCCGAAGATAAAATACGCGAGGAGGAGGATCAGCGCCGGGATCGCGAACGAGAGCGGGTACTGAAAGTCCGTGATAAAAAAGCGCTTTAGCCCGCTCTTCAGACAGCCGAGAGGAGTTTTCCTATCCATAGCTTATGCTTCTTCCTTTCCTTTGTTTTCTTTTTTATTTTTATTTTTGTCGGAGCTTGTGTCCTCCGCGACGATATAGCGCGGGCGAAACTTGATCTCCTCATAAATTTTAGCCATATAATAGCCGATCACGCCGAGCCCGAGCATCAAAAACGACCCCGTCAAAAGGATCAAGAGGATCACGGTCGAGAAGCCCTCGCGCGCCGTCCCGCTGAAGTAATTGACGAGCGTCTGGACGCCGAAAACGACGGCGATCGCGAGGAAGATCACGCCCGCCCCCGTCACGAGCTGGAGCGGGAGGTTGGTAAAGCTCGTGATATTGTTTAAGGCGAAGCGAAAGAGCTTTTTAAAGCTCCATTTCGTCTCCCCCGCGTTACGCGGCGCGACGGTGAACTCGACCTGAGCCGTCCGAAAGCCGATCCAGCTCGAGAGGGCGCGAAAAAAGGTCAGCCGCTCGGGCATCTCGCCGAGCGCGTCGATCGCCTTACGGTCGAGGAGCTTAAAGTCGCTCGCGCGGTCGAGATTAACGTCGGAGGAATTTTTCATGATCCGATAAAAGCCCTTGGCGAAAAAACGGTAGAGGAAGCCCTCCTTCCCCCGATCCGCCTTGACCGCCTCGACGACCTCATAGCCCTCCTCCCAGAGAGCGACCATCTTTGGGATCAGCTCGGGCGGGTGTTGGAGGTCACAGTCGATACAGACCGCCGCGTCGCCGACGCAGGCGGAAAGTCCCGCGAAAATCGCGCCCTCCTTCCCGAAATTCCGCGAAAAGCGAAGTCCCCGGATCGCGCCGTCCTCCGCCGCGAGCCGCGCGATCCGCTCCCATGTCGCGTCGCGCGAGCCGTCGTCGACGAATAAAAGCTCATAGGGGATCGCGGCTTTTTTTAAGATCCCCCCGACGACCTCGGCGGTGTGGGCGATATTCTCTTCCTCGTTATAAGCGGGGATAATGACCGATACCATTTTTTGTTCTTCCTTTTGTTCTTTTGTTTTTTTATTTTGGGAAGGCGTGCGTTCGCCCGATCCTTCGTTCCTTTTTATCCTTCCCGCTCCTCCGCCGTAAACTCCGAGAAGTAGAGATCGCCGCCCGTCGTCGTGACGGTGAGGCGGTTTTTAGCCCCGGCGCGAAAGATCGCCTTATCCCCGAGCGACGGCGATTCCCCCTCCTCAAAAAGCCGTCCCCCGTCCTCGGTCAAAAAGACGAGGCAGTAGGACAACCCCTCCGCCGCCGCGAGCCTTATATCCCCCGTCCCCGCCGCGACCGTCATATCGTCGCTTAAATCCGTGAGCCTGAGGTCGACCGCGCCGCTCTCGGTACGGAGCTTTAGGCGCTGATCGGCGCCGTCGACCGCGATCGAGCCGCTACGGGTCGAGAGCTCGAGCGAGCCGCAAGGGATCGCGCCGCAGGCGATCGAGCCGCTGCTCGACGAGAGACTGATCCGCTCATAGCTTCGCGCGGGGAGCTTAACGGTCAGGTGAAAGTCGCGCCGACGCGCCGAGAAAAAGGTCAGCGAAAAGTCGTCGTCCTGCGTTAAGCGGAGCGTCCCCAGCTCGTCGGTATTCGCGACGACGGGGAGGTCGCTTAAATAGCTCACCTCGCATATGTCGCCGTCCGTCGGCTCGACCCGGACGGAGAGCGTCCCAGTAATGACGATCAGCTCGCGAACGTCGCTGAAATACAGCGTCTTTGAGCTGACGGTATCGTTCAGCGGCGTGAGCGGGAGGAGGAGGGATAAGCCGACCCCCGCCGCGATCAAAAGCAATCCGACCGCGATGAACGAAAAAGCGGCTTTTTTGACCTTATTCATCGCCGATCCGCTCCTTTCGGCGGGACATCCCGACACAAAAGCGGCGTAAGACCGCCGCCGAGGCGGGACAGACGACCGCGATCCCGAGACACATCCCAAAGCCGAGGAAAAAGATCCCGCCCCCGACGAATAAGAGCGCGGGGAGCGAGAGGTCGGACGAGACGTGGATCACCCCCGCCGCCCCGAGGAGGGTCGAGGGGACGATCACGACCCCGAGCGTAAACAGCCCGAGCGCCGCCGCGAGATAGAGGAAATTCAGGAGAAACAGGAGCGTAAGCCCGACCGCGCCGAGACAGAGCCGAACGGTGTATCGAAGCCTCTTCAAAAAAACGTCCCCTCCCTCCTGCGAAAAATATGTGTTATTCGTGTCGCTTGGCGGTGAAGCGCTCGGCGGTGAGCTTAAAGACCACCGTATGCTCCATGACTTTTTCGTCAAAGGCGGGCTCGCCCGTATAGCCGTAATGGTGGAGGAGGAGGCTAAGCCCCCGCTCCCGCTCCGCGCGGTCGGCGACGAGCGCCGCCGCGCCGTAGCCGATCACGCTCTCAAAGCTCGTCGTACAGCCGCAGGGCTGTACGCTTTGCCGAACGGCCGCGCCCGTCACGAGCGAAAAGCCCGCGCGGGGGTCGCGGGCGATCCGCGTAAGCTTCTCGCCCTCGGACGCGCCGTGGAAATACAGCGTGAGAACGCCGTTCTCATAACATTCGCCAAAGCTCAGCGGGACGGCGTAGGGATAGTCCCCGCCGAGCGCGAGCGTACAAAATTCCGCGCGGCGGACGATTCCGAGTATTTCGCCGAGATCGGTCACCTCGCGATCGCTCCTTCTCATAAAGACGACCCCCTTCCGATAAGCGTACCTATTTAGTATAACACATTCTTTAACGCTTTGCAATATCCCGAATGACGAATATCGTCGGGGAAGTAAAAAAATTTTTTGATGTTTTTACTTTAATCGCTCTCCCCTAAAAGGGGAGAAGCCGCGAAGCGGCAGAGGGGTCGATCCGCGCCTTCTCAAAATTCGGGAAAAAATCAAACTTTTTTATAAAATGCCGAAAAAACTGCTAAAATTGCACAAAAACGGAAAAATCGAACGGGAATAAGCGCCGAACCCCTTGACAATTCCCAAAGAATTGTTTATAATAATATGGCACATTTCAATCGAGTGATCCCGCGTAGCTAGGAGCGGGAACGAAACGGAGGTAAAACACAATGAAAAGAACATACCAGCCCAAGAAGATCCAAAGACAAAAGGAGCATGGCTTCCGCAAAAGAATGAGGACCGCGAACGGCAGAAAGGTTCTCGCGAGAAGACGCGCAAAGGGCAGAAAAAAGCTCAGCTATTAAGACATGGGCGAACTATCAAAGGGTTATCTTACGATCAAAAAGGACCGCGAGTTCCGCTATCTTTTCGCCAAAGGGCGTACCGTCGTGACCTACGCCTTCGTCTGTTATTTTAAAGAGAGCCGTCGGCGGCGCAACCGCCTCGGGCTCGTCTCGGGGAAAAAGATCGGGAACGCGGTCGTAAGAAACCGCGCGCGGCGCGTCCTCAGAGAGGCGTTCCGCGTTTTTGACCACGACCTCAGACAATCGACCGAGAAACGGTATGATTTTATTTTTGTCGCGCGGGGGGCGACCGCCGCGCAAAAGTCGCAAAAGCTCTTAAAGCTCATGGAGACGAAGCTGATCCCGGCGCTCGGCTCGACCCCGACCGCGCCGAAGGATCAAGGAAGACCCGCGCGGTAAACGGCGTTCCTATAACTGCGGATCGGAGGAAACGAGAATATGAGGCTCCTTCTTATCGCGATCGTAAAGCTGTACCAATGTACCGTATCCAAGCTGTTGCCGCCTTGTTGCCGATTTTATCCGAGCTGTTCCCGCTACGCCGTGACGGCGCTGGAGCGCTTCGGCGCGGTCAAAGGCGGCTATTTGACTATTCGGAGGATCGCCCGCTGTAATCCCTTCAGCGCGGGCGGGAGCGACCCCGTCCCCGAGCGGTTTACCCTCCGCCCCGGGAGAGCCGGGCGCGAAACGAACGAGTCTTAACAAAGCCCGCGTGGGATCGATCCTTCCTTAAAAAACAAAGAAGATATAGAAGATAAATAAACGTGTGAACAAAAGTTAGGGTGATATTAAATTGACTTGGCTATACTCCTTGATCGGTACGCCGCTCGGTTATATTATGTGGGTGTGTTACGCGCTCGTCCAAAACTTTGGCTGGGCGATCATACTCTTTACCTTGATCGTTAAGGCGGCGATGTTTCCGCTCAATTTAAAACAGCAGAAAAATATGGCGATCTCTCAGCTCTATCTCCCCCGCGTAAAAGAGATCCAGACCAAATATAAAAACAACCCCGAGAAACAGCAGGAGGAGCTGACCAAGCTCCAAAAGGAGGGCTATAACCCGACCGGCGGCTGTGGGACGATGATCCTTACCTTTATCATCCTCTTCGGCGTTATCGACGTCGTTTATAAGCCGATGACCCATATGGAGCATTTCTCGGGCGAACAGATAAACGCGATCGTCGAGACCGCTAAGGAGGTCGACGTGACTCGTCTCCTCCTCGCCGACCCCGCGAACGCGCAGGCGGTACGTGAATTTTTAGCGGACGAGACGACGATCACCCTCGTCGAAGCAACGGACGACGACGGTAAAAAGACGAATAATCGGATCGTCCTCGCCGACGACTTTGATCTCGACGAGGCGCGCGCCGCCGTCACGCTCACCGACGAGGACGTCGAGACCCTCGGCTCGATCACGAGCGATCAGGTCTCTAAGCTTATCGCGAGCGGATCGCGCTTATCCGACCCGATCCGAAGCAACCTCAACCTACTCTTTAACAATTATTACAGCGATTCGTCGCTCTATCGCGAGCTTCGCGCCCTAAAGGCGTATGAGAACGCCGATAACCGCCCGGTCTTCGCGGCGAACGAGGCGATCCCCGACGAGATCTCGGCGCGGCTCGATCAGCTCAGCGACCGTATGTACTTCGGCCCGATCAACCTCATCGACCAGCCGACCTGGAGCTTATCGCCCCTCGTGATCGTCCCGATCATCGCCTTCCTCTTCTCGCTCGCTCAGATGTATATTTCTCAGCTTTTGATGAAAAAGCAGAACCCCGACCAGCCCGAACAGCCGACGAGCGCAAAAATGATGCTCTACGTGATGCCGTTTATCTCGCTTTGGATCTCCTTCAGCGTCCCGGCGGGCGTCGGATTTTACTGGGCGATCTCCTACCTTTTCGGGATCGCGCAATCGCTCATTACCTATAAATTCTGGCCGTCCGATAAGATCCGCGCCGAGGCGAAGGCAAAGATGGACGCCAAGCTCGCGAAAACGGAACAGCGCGCGACCATCGTCGAGGTAGACGCGGAGGGGAACAAGACCGAGAAGACCGCGCGTCTCTCGGAGCTGACCCAAAAGGAGCTAAAGGAGCTCAATCGGCGGAAGCTCGAGGCGGCACGAAAGGCGGACGCGGAGAAATACGGCGAGGAATATGTCGAGTCGCCGGACGATGATTTTTAGAGAGCTTTACCACCTTCCCAAAAATAAAGAGGGCGGGTGATCGAAATAAGGGATAGAGGGAATTTCCCCGTTCCGAGAAAGGATTGAAAAAATATGGAAAAGATCTATACGGCAAAAACGGAGGAAGCCGCTCGGGAACAGGCGATCGGCGAATTTAAAGCCCTCGGGATCGAGGAGAGCGACATCCTTTTTGAGGTGATCGAGCGCCCGGTGAAAAAGCTTTTCGGCACAAAGGGCGAGTATCGCGTAAAAGCCACGGCGGAGGAACCCGAAAAGGCGACCGAGCCGAAGGGCGAAGCTCTCGCAGCGAAAGCGCCCGCCGACAGGGCGGATCAAAAGGAGGCGGCGAGTTTTTCCTTCGACGAGCCGGAACAAAAGCTCACCAAGACCGATCATACCCCCGACGAGGCGGAGATCCTCGGCTCGGAAAAGGTCAAGAGCGCGGTTCGCTATATGACGAAGGTCTTAACGGCGCTCGGCGCGGAGAACTTTCATATCGAGACGGCGCTTAAGGACGGGACGGTCTTCCTCGACATCGTCGGCGAAAAGCTCGGGGTCGTGATCGGGCGGCGCGGCGAGACGCTCGACGCGCTCCAGTATCTGACGATCCTCGCGAGCAACAAGGCGGAGGAGTCCTACTGCCGTATTTCGGTGGACTGTAACGGCTATCGCGCGAAGCGGAAGGAGACGCTCGAACAGCTCGCGGAAAAGATCTCGTACCGCGTATTAAAACAGGGGCGGCGGATCACGCTCGAGCCGATGAACCCCTATGAGCGGCGGATCATTCACAGTAAGGTCATGGAGATCGACGGCGTATACAGTAACTCCGTCGGCGAAGAGCCGTTTCGTAAGGTCGTGATCTCGGCGACGCGCCCCCCGTATAACCCCGAGGGTCGCGGACGCGGGCGCGACAGAGACCGCGATCGTCGAAGCTCCTCGGCGGGGCGGAGCTACCGCCAGTCGACGGGGTATTCGACCTCGTTTGAGCGTGAATATAAGCGTACCCCCTCCGAGCCGATCACCTATTCCCAAGAGACGGTCGATACCGAAAAAAACGCCTCGCTCTACGGTAAGATCGAGCTTTGAGTTGATCGTTTGATTATGATTATTTATGGCAGGCGTGCGAAGCCCCCCGCTTTGTGCGCCGCCGATACTGGGATATAGCCAAGCGGTAAGGCAACGGACTTTGACTCCGTCACTCGTGGGTTCAAATCCCGCTATCCCAACCAGCAAAAACGCACTCCTCACCCGCTCCGGGTGAGGAGTGCGTTTTTGCTGATTTGGGGTCGGGAGTTGAACCCAAATGGGTTAGGCGCAAAGCGCCGTCAAATCCCGCTATCCCAACCAAAAAACCAAGCCTTCGCGCCCCTCGGGTGCGGAGGCTTGATTTTTGTGCTTGGGGTCGGGAGTTGAAGCCAAAATGGGTCAAGCTCGCAAGCAAGCTGTCAAATTGTGTCGAAGGATAAATTCGACGGTTTTTATTTTTGGGGCTTGATTTTTTCACAAATCGGTAGTATACTGTAAGTGGGTGTATGATATGGAAATTCGGTTTGACATGGGAAATACTGAAACGCGATAGTGAGATCGGGTTCAATAAAGAAAATCGACGCGTCGAGGTCAACTCGATATATAAAAATATAATTTTATAAACAATATTATCATATCACGGAAAGGGGCTTTTATGAGCAAACAAACGGAAAAAGTATTTAAGGATCTCAACGATTTTCTTGACGCAAACGGCGGCTCGGTCAATAAAACCGTGGACGAGCTGAAAGAATTGATCAACGAGTTTATGACGCAGTATAAACCCTCAGACCGAAGGGTGACGGAGGCAAACGCCGAAACCTCCGATGATTTTTTGGAACTCGCCGAATCGGCGTTCAGCCAAAAACAGGCTTTAAAATACGCCAAAAAAGCCCTTGAGCTTGACCCGGATAATCTCAGCGCCTCGGTCATGGTCGCCGAAGCATCCTCGACAACGCCGGAAAAGCTCATTGAAAAATATGAAAGCTTGATCAAGTCTGCGGAAAAAAAGCTGGAAGCCAACGGCTACTTCTCCGACGAAAATATCGGGGAGTTTTGGATGATCCTCGAGACGCGCCCTTATATGCGGCTGTTGGATAGTTATTCCGACGCCTTGATCCAATGCGGGAGAATGCGTAAGGCGATCGCCGGATACGAAAAAATGCTGAAGCTGTGTAAAAGCGACAATTTGGGCGCGCGGTATCGCCTTATGCACCTTTTCGCCTTTTTTGAGGATGAAAAAGCCGCGCTCGATCTTTTGGCGAAATACCCCGAGGAGGAAAGCTCAAGCTTTTTATTGCCGCTGTCTATGCTGTATTATAAGCTTGACGACCTACGCGAGGCGACCGGGTATTTAAGGAGGCTCAGCGAGGTAAACAAGGACACCGTTAAGTTCCTCAACGACGCGATCAACGACGATCTGGATAAATATTATGAAAACACAGACCCGCGCGGATACCACCCCTCCTCCATAGAGGAATTTTTGACACAAACCGAGGAAAATACATTCTTATTCGTCCAAACGCCGTCGTATTTCAGTTGGGCGCTTCGTAAGCTCAAAGCCAAAAGAAAGTAGCGCGCGACCCCACCGGGAGTGCTTCTCGGCGGGGTCGGTCTTTTTATTTTGGGAAGGCGATCGATCGGGTCGTCTCGCGGTACGGCGCGGTGTTACTTCACCGTCACGACCTTAGAGAGCTTACTGTACGACTTTTTACCGTCCACCGTCTTATAAGAGCGTATCTTGAACTGATAGGTCTTACTTTTATCGAGCTTTGAGGTCGTATAGCTCGTCTTACTCCCCGAAACGGTCGCGAGCTTTTTATACTTGCTCTCGCCCTTTTCGCGGTAGTAAATTTGATACTTCTCCGCGCCGTCGACCTTTTTCCATGTAAATTTGATCTTTTCGCCCGAGCGCTTGGCGGTGAGGGTGGTCGTTTTTAGGGTCGTTGAGGCGGTCTTACTCTTAATCTCGTCGGAGAAGTTAAATGTAACGGTTTGAGAAACAAAGCTATCCTTACCGTTGTAGTAATTATAGGTTGTGAGGTCGGAATCCGACACCATATAATAATTTTGAACATCCATTTTGTTATTCTTCTTGATTTGCTTTTCGAAAGCTTTTTTTGCCGCAGAATCCAGCTTAAATGTAAAGATACAGGAATAGGTGTCGCCGTTTTTCTCTACTTTGCCTTCACCCATTACGTGTTCATCATAGCTTTCGCCATAGAACAGGGCGGCTGAGCTAAAATCATCAGAAAAACCCGCATAAAAATGAAAGTACCAACTTTCCTTACTGCCTACCGTATAATTGATGTATCCCTGACCCTTAAAATGAACGCTACACGCCTTTAGATATTCATACTCCTCCTCGGGGATACCGCCGAGAACGATTTCACACACATTTTTTGAGGTATAATATCCCTCTAGTGTATATTTGGGCATTGACGTTCCCTTTTTGGCGGTCGCGGGGAGCTTACCCGTGGTCTCGGATTCTTTTTTGGAGGAGGAAGAACTTGACTCCACCGCTTGGAAGGTCGGCGTTATGCTGGCATGATCTAAGAATATATCTACGGTCGACCCATCATCGGCGTTGTGTCTTACGGCATAGTCCATGGTAATGGTTTTACTGTCGGTAAACCGCTTTAACAGGGAGCTTCCCTCCGGGAAAAACAGCACCACCCCTTGATCGCCGTCGCCGTTATAATAATACCGTGCGCTGTTGACCTCGTCTTCTAAGTAGACGTATTTTCCGTCTTTTTCTACATTGGGAACAAACAGATACCCATTTTCGGGATCATACGTTCCTACGCAACAGATCGAATCGCCTTTTTCGTCATAGAGCCAAAGACAAAAATATGTGTTGTCATAGGTGAGCGTCTGACCGGCAGACTCGATCGTCCACTCGCCGTTCCCATTCTCGATCGCGTTTAAAGTAATATTATAATATCCGATCCCAAATTTCCCGACCCGGAGGTAATAAAGCCCCTCCGTGTTCCATTGTCCGTCCATGTATGGCTCGTCGATCCCGAGACTATCCGCCCCCGCCGTCACGCTCCCCGCGAAGAGCATCGTAAACGCCATGACCGCCGCGAGAAAAACGGACAGCGCTCTTTTTATTTTTTTCTTCATAGAATAAAAATTCCTTTCCGCATATATTTTGTTAAATTTAAATTTACGGGACATTTTTCGATCGAGACCTTCGATCTGCGCGCCGATCTTCTCCCCGTCGAATTTTGTCCTATATCCATCATAACACACTTTTGACCAAAAAAGTTCCGCCGGCGGCGGAATATGAACGATTTTTGAAAATTTTCTCCCTTTTCCATAATTTACCGATAAAATGTTAAAAAATAAGTCGCCTTTTTGACGGAAGTCGGAAATTTTTCGGTTACAATTTCGGGGTTTTTATGCTTGATTTTTGCCTCAAAAAGTAAAAGATCATATTTATGCGGTCAAGGTCTTATCCGTTTAAATATGAACCGAGCGATAAAAAAAGGAAAGACCCGTCGACCGATCCCTTCCCCAAAAAGAATAAACAAAAGCGTTGACAATCCCCTCAAAAGGCGTTATAATAAGATCATAGAAGATCAAAGGATTTTAAGGAAGTGACCATATGACGGACGAGATCAAAATGATCAGCCGCCTGATCGACGACTATAAGCGCTTTCTCCGCTTACGGAAGATCGCCGAAAAAGAGGGCGCGACCGAGACCGTTAAGGAGATCGACGAGGAGATACGCTTTATCAAGTTAAAGTTACAACCGTTGGAGCTTCCCGAAATTTAAAACCGCGAAAGGACGACCTTATGTTTAAAAAATTGACCGCGCTCGCGATGGCGGGACTGATCCTTTTTACCGCTATGACGGGCTTTGACGTTCCCGCCTCCGCCGCCGCGAAAAGCGCGACGCCGCTCTCGAACCCGAACGCCGACGAGGCGACGCAGGGGGTCTATGACTATCTCTGTGAGAGCTTTGGGTCGGTCATGCTCTCCTGTCAACAGGAAAGCACATGGATGGGAAGCCCCGATTATGAGATGGACTACATCGAAAAAACGACGGGGAAGCTCCCCGCCATACGCGGGCTCGACTTTATGAACGACGACTTTAACGGCGTCGTCGAGCGCGCCAAGGCTTGGCATAAAAAGGGCGGTCTCGTCACGATCTGTTGGCATACCGGGATCAACGGGAAGGGATATCAAGAATCGCTTGGCGATAAGCCCGATTTTGAGAAGCTTTTCACCGAGGGGACGGTCGAACAGGAGAAAATGCTCGAGAACTGGGACAAAGCGGCGGCGGCGCTCGCCGAGCTTCGCGACGCGGGTATCCCCGTCCTGTGGCGACCCTTTCACGAATTTGACGGCGGCTGGTTTTGGTGGGGGAAGGGCGGAGGAGATAACTTTATCCGCCTTTGGCGAATGATGTACGATCGGTTCACCGACGATTTCGGGCTGACGAACCTGATCTGGGTACTCGGCTATTCGGGCGAGGTCAAGAGCGGCTGGTATCCCGGGGACGAATATTGTGACATCATCGGGTCGGACACCTACGACAACTCGACCCACGCGAACGGCTATCAAAAGCTCGAAAAGCTCGGGACGGGGAAGCCCCTCGCGTTCCACGAATGCGGACAGGTCCCGCCGATCGATCGCTTTGAGAAGGATAACGCGCTCTGGTCGTGGTTTATGATCTGGCATACCGACTATATCAAGGCGAATGACGCGAAGCTCCTCACGAGCGTCTATAACGACGAGCGGGTCATCACCCTCGACGAGCTTCCCAAGAGCTACCCGATCCGTACCGCCTCCTCAAAAAAAGAGGCGGCTGATACCGCCCCCGCCGCCGCGATCCTCAAAAAAGCGGCGCTGATCCTAATGGCGGGTAAAAAGAGCGGCGCGCCCGCCGCCGAGCGTGCGCTCGCGATCCTAAAAAAATAAAATGAGATCAAAAAGGCGGCTTCGCGAGAGCCGTCTTTTTTCTTTTTTGGGGAAGGGTTCTCCCCGTCGGTCGCCGATCATACGGGATCGCTTTTTTTCTTTTTCACCGTTTGTTCAACGGCATACACCTCCCCGCGACCCGATTTTCAAGCACCTTTCGGCAATCAAATGCGCGTCTTTCACGCGATTTCCATACTTTCGCGGTACAATGAGGACACTAAAACGGAGGTAATCCCAATGAAACAAACAAGTAAATATACGATCCTCGCGCTTTGTATGGCGGGGATCATGCTGACGACCGCCGCCTGTTCGGGCGAAGCGGCTTCGACCGACGACAGCGCTCTCACGACGACCCAAGCCGCCGTCGCGGACGGCGGCGAGGCGGACGAGGACGAAAAAACGCCCGACGACGACCTTCCGCCCGACCTCCCCGACGGGGGAGCGCCCTCGGACGGCGAAACGCCGCCCGATCGACCCGAAGGGGATACGGACTTCGAGGGAGGTACACCTCCCGACGGGGAGGCGCCGCCCGACAAGCCCGACGGGGATACGGGCTTCGGCGGGGGCACTCCTCCCGACGGGAACGCTCCTTCGGGCGGGACGCCGCCCGATAAACCCGGCGAGGGCGGTATGGGCGGCTTCGGCGGCTCGGGGAATATCGAACAGGGAACGTCCGCGAATACCGTCGATACGGACAGCGAGATCGCCGACAGCGACTACTTCTCAAAAGGCGACGACGAGAACGCCCTGAGGATCGACGGCGCGACGGTCGCGCTTGAGCGGATCACGGTCGATAAATCCGCCGGCAGCTCGTCGAACACCGAGGACGGCGATTTTTACGGGATGAACGCCGCCGTCCTCGCCACGAACGGCGCGACGGTCACGATCAAAAATTCCGAAATTCATTCCTCCGCCCAAAACGGGAACGGGATCTTTAGCTATGGGAGCGGGACGACGGTCACGGTCTCCGACACAAGGATCGTGACCGAGGCGGATAACTCGGGCGGGATCCAGACGACGGGCGGCGGGACGACCGTCGCGACCGATCTCGAGATCGAGACCTCGGGAAGCTCGGCGGCGGCGATCCGCTCCGACCGAGGCGGCGGGACGGTCACGGTCACGGGCGGGAGCTATACGACGAACGGCTATAACTCGCCCGCCGTATACTCGACGGCGGACATCACCGTAAAGGGCGCGGCGCTGACCGCGAATAACTCCGAGGCGCTCGTCATCGAGGGAAAGAACGCGATCGCGCTCGAGGACTGCGACGTTTCGGGGAATATGAGCGATACTCACGGGACGAGCTCGGACGAGAACGTCCATAACATTATGATCTATCAGTCGATGTCGGGCGACGCCGACGTCGGGACGTCCTCCTTCTCCGCGACGGGCGGGCGGATCGTCTCGCGAAACGGCGATATGATCTATGTGACGAATACGCGCTGTACGATCCGTCTCTCGGGGGTCGAACTCGTCAACGAAGGCGGCGGATACCTCCTACGCGTCGTGGGGAACAGCGCCAAGCGCGGCTGGGGGACGGCGGGGGCGAACGGCGGTCAGGCGACCGTCGTCGCCGACGGACAGACGCTCGCGGGCGACATCGTCGTCGACGACGTCTCGACGCTCGACCTGACCCTCGCGGGGAACAGCGCCTTCACCGGGACGCTCAACATCGTCAAAAACGAACAGGGCGGGGCGGCGGTCGCCGATAACCTCACGGTCACGATCGAGAGCGGGAGCGTGTGGACGCTGACGGGCGACTGTACCGTGACCTCGGTCGACAATCGCGGCGAGATCGACTTTAACGGCTATACGATCACGCTCGCGGACGGGACGGTCTTAAAATAGCAGACCACCTCGGAAGTTCCCGAGGAGGTCTGACACCAAAAAAACGGCTCGCCTCGGCGGGTCGTTTTTTCTTTTTTGGGAAGGGGTCTTTTCGGCGGAGGAACGCGAGCCGGGCGGGCGCGACCGATCCCGAAGGTACGCGGTAAAGCGGCGAACGCGGGCGAAAGCGGAAGTTCTCGTGCCGCGATCCCGCCGGGTCGCGCTTCTTCGCTAATTAAAACCCAAGTTCTTTTTTCGGCTGTTCGGTCGATCCCGCTTGATGCTCCAACATTTTTTCCAGCCGATCAAATACGATCTCCATATTCTCGCCCTGTCCCGCTTTCGCCTGCGCGAGACTTTCCGCCATCATCTCGTTAAATTCCTCGTCGGTCATCTGACTCCCCCCTTTTCGTGATGTGCCGCACCGCACGCCTTCCCAAAATAAAAACAGAACAGGTCTATCCGAGCGAGCGATAGATCTCGGCGAGCGCCCGCCCGACGTCCTCGATCCGCTTTGACTCGGCGACGCGATAGCCGCTCTCGGTCAAGTCGGGGCTCTTTTTCTCGAGAATATCGGTGATCTTACGCTGAAACTCGTCGAGGTCGCCCGCCATATAAACGTCGCGATCCTCCGCGAGCCAGCCGTCATAGACCGCGATCCGCCGCAGGAGCGCGGGCGTTTTGAGCGCGAGCGCCTCGAGGACGACGATCCCCTCGGTCTCCTCAAAGGAGGGGAAGAGGAAAAGATCGCTCCCACAGTGCGCCTCTTTAAGCGCCGCCTTATCGACATAGCCCGCGAAGGTCAGGTTCGGGAGGGTCGTTTTCGCCGCCCTCCTCACCGCGCGGCTCACGAAATTGAGGTTCGAGTCCCCGAACCAAAAAAAGCGATACTGCGGGAGCCGCCGCGCTAGCTCGACGAAGTCGACGATCCCCTTTCGCCCGATGATAAGCCCCGCGCCGATCACGACCTTTTCCTCGGGGCGTATCCCGTATTTTTCGCGAAAGCGCCGCCCCGCCGCCTCGTCGCGGACGTAATCGCCGAGGTCGATCCCGTTTGAGACGACGCGGATCTCCTTCGTGATCCCATAGCCGCGTAAAAGGCTTTTTGAATATTCGCTCGGGGTCACGATCACATCCCCGAGCGAGTAACAAAAGGTGATCCATTTTTGAAAGAAGCCCGAGAAAAGGTTTGAGCCGAGATAGGAGTTACGAAAGTCCTCGCGGGTCGAATGAGCGTGATAGACGACGGCCTTCCCCGCCTTTTTCGCCCGCTTGGCGACGAGCCACGACTTAAAAAAGACAGTATTGATATGGACGACGTCCGCGTCCTCGACCCGCTCGACGATCTCGATCCCGTTTAGGGCGGCGGCGTTTTTTTGATGATAGATCGCGCGACCGACCCCGCTTTTTTCGATCTGCTTTTGCATCTCGGAGTAGAGACAGACTTTGATTTTCTTTTCCATATGATAAAAACCTTTCTCGGAGCTTGTTCCGATCCTGTTGAGACCCGTTCTTACTTTAGCGGCGCGGCGAGCTCCTCCTCCCAGTCGTCGGGAAATCCGAGCCGCGCCGGCTCGACCGCGTCGGCGTATTCGGCGAAAAGATTTTTCAGCCGATCGAGGAAAATTTCTCCCCAGATATTCGGGCGGGGATAGAGGCGCTTCGCGACGAGGATATAGTCATAGGGCGTATCGCCGATCCGCCTCGGGCGGTCGGCGGGCTGTTTCGGGACGCGCCCGAAGCGGTTAGCGTAGAGCCGATTATAATGGGCGCAATGATTTCGCAAAAGGGAGAGACAGTCGAGCCAGTCCTCGGCGTAGCGAAAGGGTAGCCCAAAGGCGCGGGACGCGATCTCGCGCCGATCCTCCTGCTTGAGATCAAAAAAGAAGGCGTTGAGCGACCCGAAGCTGAAAAGCTCCATAATGACCCAAAGCGGGAAAGCTCCGCCGTATTTCTCGATATGGTGGGTGACCATCGCCTCGCCCGTATTTTGTTCGATCACGCGGTCGAGCTTTTTTAAAAAGGTCTTATGATTATGGCGAAGGTCATAGCTCGCCTCGTTTAAATAGCCGAGCGCGCCGTATTTCATCGCGTGATAGTTTGAGACGTGCGCCCGTAATGAGATCTCGATCTCCTCGAGGACGGCGAGGAGGAGCGAGCGAAAAAGGCGGTCAAAGTCGTAAATCCGCATGACCTTCCCAAAGCTCGTCCCGGGGCGATAGCGGTGTTTATTCTCCAAAAAGGCGGAGAAATAATGGACGAGCCGATAATAGTTGACGTTCGCGAGGACAAAAGCCGCCCGCTCCTCGTCCTCGACCACCAGCCCCCGACTTTTGAGCTTCTCGATCTGATCGCGGATCGTCGCGGGGTTTTTTACGGAGCTGTATCTTACCGCCATTTTGAGCGCCTCTTTTCTTGGGAATGTATCTTCATCTATTATATCGGATTTCCTCTCGAATGTCAAGCCGCGCTCCTTCCCCAAAACGACCGCGTGAAAAAAGACGTGACAAACGGGCGAAAATGTGGTATAATAGTTTCAGATAAAATCCCGAAGGGCGGTGAGCGAATGAATTACGAAAAATCCTGCGGCGCGATCGTGTATCGTAAGTTCCACGGGAATACCGAGATCCTCCTTATTCGCCACGTCAAGTCGGGGTACTGGTCCTTTCCAAAGGGTCACGTCGAGGGCGGCGAGACCGAGGTCGAGACCGCCGCGCGGGAGATCAAGGAGGAGACGAACCTCGACGTTCTCATCGACGAGGGCTTTCGCGAGACGGTCTCTTTTTCGCCGCGCCGTGACACGAATAAGACCGTCGTCTATTTCGTCGCCCGCGCGACGAGCCGCGAGATCCGCCCCCAGCTCGACGAGATCTCGGAGGTGCGCTGGACGGAGATCGGGCGCGCCCCCGTCCTCCTCACCTATGAGAACGATCGGCTCGTCGTCGGGAAGGCGAAGGCGTTTATCGCGCTGATGAAATGAGGTGAGAGCGGTGGACTACGGCGAAGCGGTCGGGTTTTTAAACTCCTTCACAAAAGCGGGCGCGCCGGTCGGCGATCTCTCCCGCTTTCGCCGCCTTTGCGGGCGGCTCGGCGACCCTCAGGAGCGCCTGTCCTTCCTCCACGTCGCGGGGACGAACGGGAAGGGGAGCGCTTGCGCCTATCTCGACGGGGCGCTCCGCGCGGCGGGGCTAAAAACGGGCTGTTTTACCTCGCCCTATCTCGTCGAGCTGAGAGAGCGGATCCGCCTCGACGGCGAGATGATCGGCGAGGCGGATTTCGCCGAGGCGATGTCGCGGGTAAAAGAGGCGGCGGACTCGCCCGAGCTGTCTCAATTCGAGCTGTTGACCGCCGCCGCGTTTTTGTTTTATGACAGGGTTCGCGCCGACGCGGTCGTACTCGAGACGGGGATAGGCGGGCTTTATGATTGTACCGCGCTCGTGAAGCCCGAGATCAGCGTGATCACGCGGATCGACTATGACCATTGCGCGATCCTCGGGCGGACGCTCCCCGAGATCGCCGCCCATAAGGCGGGGATCATCAAGCCCGGCGTCCCCGCCGTCTCTTCCCCCGATCAAGCGCCCGAGGCGCTCGCCGTCCTAAAAAAGCGGGCGGCGGAGATCGCCGCCCCCTTCGTCGAGGCGGACGGCGCGGCGCTTAAGATCACGAAAAATACGCTTTACGGGACGGAATTTCTCTACCGCGAAAAGCGCTTTACGACCAAAATGGGCGGGGCGCACCAGCCCGAGAACGCCGCCGCCGCGATCGAGGCGCTCCGCCTGATGAAAATCCCCGAAAGGGCGATCGAGGCGGGGCTAGCCGCCGTCCTCCCCGCGCGGATGCAGGTCTATTCCCAAAACCCGCTGATCGTCGTCGACGGCGGACATAACCCGTCGGGGACAGCCGCCGCCGCCGCGCTCTTAGACGCGGCGGGGCTGCGCCCGCGTATGGTGATCGGGACGCTCGGGTCTAAGGATTGGGAAAAAGCGCTCCCGCCGCTCCTCGCGGCGGCGGACGATGTGATCTTTACCGATTCCTTCTCCCCCGTCGCCGTCCCCGCCGAGACGCTCTCCTCCTTCGCGAAGGGGTTGGGCGTTTCGGCGCGGGCGATCCCCGACACCGACCGGGCGCTGTATACCGCTCTCGCGGCGGTACGCCGCGAAGCGCCTTCCCCCAAAAAAGAGGACGGCGTTTTTATCGGCGGCTCGCTCTACCTCGCGGGCTACGCGCTCGGGAAGTTCGCAAGCCGATCGATCGGATAACGGAAAGGAGCAAATGTCAATGAACACCAACGAAAGCCCCGCGTGGCTCGATAACGCGATCTTTTACGAGATCTACCCCCAGTCGTTTTGCGACAGCAACGGCGACGGGATCGGTGATTTCAACGGGATCATCTCAAAGCTCGACTATATAAAGGAGCTCGGCTGTAACGCGATCTGGCTCAATCCCTGCTTTCAGTCTCCGTTCGGCGACGCGGGGTACGACGTTTCGGATTATTACGCCGTCGCGCCGCGATACGGGACGAACGAGGAACTGAAGCGCCTTTTTGAGGAGGTCCACAAGCGGGAGATGCACATTCTCCTCGATCTCGTCCCCGGGCATACCTCGGTGGAGCACGAATGGTTCAGACAGTCGATGAAAGCCGAGAGGAACGCCTTCACCGACCGCTATGTCTGGACGGACAGCATTTGGGAGGAGCCCGAGGGAATGGGCTGCATACGCGGAATTTCCGACAGGGACGGCTCCTGCGCGGTGAATTTTTTCTCCCACCAGCCCGCGCTCAATTACGGCTTTTATAAGCCCGACCCCGAGAAAAAATGGCAACAGTCGACGGACAGCGAGGGCGCGAGAGCCACGCTCGAGGCGCTGAAGGACATTATGCGCTTTTGGCTCAAAATGGGGTGCGACGGCTTTCGCGTCGATATGGCGGGGTCGCTCGTCAAGCACGACGAAGACGGGAAGGGGACGATAAAGCTTTGGCAGAACGTCCGCGAATTTCTCGACAGGGAATTTCCCGAGGCGGCGATGGTGTCCGAGTGGGGCGAGCCGGATAAGTCGCTAAAGGGCGGCTTTCATATGGACTTTCTCCTCCATTTCGGTCCGTCGCATTACAACGATCTTTTCCGCTGTGCCGAGCCGTTTTTCTCCGATCGGGGGAGGGGCGATATTTCCGAATTTGTCAAAAAATACAAGGAGAATTACGAGAAGTCCGAGCGGAGGGGGCTGATCTGTATCCCCTCGGGAAATCACGATATGGATCGCCTTTCGCGCTCCGTTCGCGGGGAGAACCTAAAGATCGCCTTCGCGTTCCTGCTCTCGATGCCGGGCGCGCCGTTTATCTATTACGGCGACGAGATCGGGCTTCGCTATGTCGAGGGCTTGACCTCGGTCGAGGGCGGCTACGGGCGGACGGGCTCGCGCTCGCCCATGCAATGGGACGACGGCGTCAACGCGGGCTTCAGCGCCGCCCCCGCCGAAAAGCTCTATATCCCGATCGACCCCGACCCCGACCGCCCCACCGTAAAGGCGCAGATCGCGGACGAAAACTCCCTTTATAACGAGATAAAGCGGCTCATCGCGATCCGACAGGCTCACCCCGCCTTACAGAGCCGGGGCGAGATCGAGTTCGTGTACGCCGAGCGGAACGCCTATCCCCTCGCCTATGTCAGGAGTGCGGGGAACGAAAAAATTCTCGTTATCATAAATCCCGCCGATCGCGAGACCGCGTTCCCGTGCGGGTACGCCCCGAGGAAGGGACTGTATTCCTTCGGCGGAGAGGTCGCGGTGAGCGGCGGACGGATCGCCGTCCCACCGCGCTTCGCGGGGTTTTACGAGGTTTAAAAGAGCGGCGTATAGACCCCGATTTTCGCTTTATTTTTTGGGAAGGAGATAACACCCCCGAGGCTCGGCTTTAAGCAGCGAGCGGCGGGGGTGTTACGTTATTATATGGGGCGTATCAGCCGCGATATTCGCCGATCGCGTCGGAGGGGGGTAAGAGCGCCTCAAAGCGCGGCTCGGCGATATATTCGCCGTCCGTCCCGATCACGCCCCATTTTTCCCCGACGCGGACATTCGCGTACCCGTCGCTGAAGGAGAGCGCCTCGTCAAACCTCGGCTCGATGACGTATTCGCCGCTCTCGTCGATATAACCCCATTTTTCGCCGTCTCTCGCCGCCGCGAGACCTTCCTTTGTAAAGGAAAACACATCGTCAAAGCGCGGCTCGATCCAAACATTCCCTTCGCGGTCGATCGCGCCGAATTTCCCGTCCCAAGCGACCCAAGCCAGCCCGCTCTCGCCGAAGGCGGCGGGGACGTCGATCTTCGGCTCGACGATATACGCGCCGTCCGTCCCGATCAAGCCGTATTTCTCGTCAAGGTACACCCACGCGAGACCGTCGATAAATCGGTTGATGTAGTCAAATTTCGGCTGGACGACGTATTCGCCGTCCAGCCCGATCATGCCCCATTTTTCGCCGACCACTACGATCGCGTAGTCGGCGATAAAATAGTTTGCCGAATCATAGCGCTCGTCGGAGATATATTCGCCGCTCTCGTCGATAAAGCCCCATTTCCCGTCTACCTCGACCGCCGCGCGTCCGTTCACGAACCAATACGCGTCGTCATAGATCGGCTCGATGACATATTCGCCTTTTTGGTCGACATAGCCAAACTTCCCGTCGTTAAACGCCGCGATCGGTCCGGTCTCGCGATAGTCGCCGATCACGTCAAATTTCGGCTCGATGACGTATTCGCCCGTTTCGTCGATATAACCCACTTTATCGTCGAGCACGACCTTCGCGAAACCGTTTTCCTCAAAGTCCCAAGCGTTTGAGTAACGGCGCGGCTCGATGATGTATTCGCCGCTCTCGTCGATATAGGCGACCCTTTTATCGTCGACCCTTATTAACACCAGTCCGTTATCCGCGAAATAGAGCGACGAGTGATAGCGCGGCTCAAAGACGTAATCCCCGCTTCGGTCGATCATACCCCATTTCTCGTCGAGCCGAACGCTCGCCCGACCTTTATCGTCGAAGTCGGTGATAAATTCGTAGATCGGCTCGGCGATATATTCGCCGCTTTGGTCGATCAAACCGAACTTCCGGTCTACGCGCACCATGGCTATGCCGTATTCGTCAAAGTCGTGTACATCGTCAAACCTCGGCTCGATGACGTATTCGCCGCTTTCGTCGATATAGCCCCATTTTTCGCCCTCCATCGCCCCGAGAAGGCGTTTCCCCGCCGCGAGCGCTTCCGCTTCGGGAAGCGCCGTTTCGCTCGGCGGCGCGGTCGTGGTCGTCCCCGTGGGGGTCGTCCCGGTGGGGACGGTCGTTTGGGGCGGGACAAGGGTCTCCTCCGTCGCCTGTTCCGCGCAGGCGGCGAACAGGCTCATAGCGCAAAGCGCGGCGGTAAGCCTTATGATCTTTTTGATGTTCATAGCGGTCGCTCCTTTCGTGATCGTTCTCTCTACTTTAAATACAAAATAAAGCGCCGAAATATTGCGCCGCTTTCCAAAAATTCGGCGAAAAAAGAGAAATTTCGGTAAAATGAGACAAATCGAGCGAGGGATTTTGTCGGTTTTGTACAAGCTTCTAAAAGCGATCGCTTTTTCGCTTTATTTTTATGACAGGAGATAACACCCCGAGGCTCGGCTTTAAGCGGCGAGCGGCGGGGGTGTTGTTTTGCTTTTTTATGCGCTTTACAGCGAAAATAAAAAATCCTCAAAACGCGAATTATTCGCGCTCGTCGACGAGCGCCTTAACGCTCACGCGGACGAGGGTATGGACGATCTCCCGCTGTTGCTTCGGGAGACGACGCAACCCCATAAGGAGCGAAAGCTCCTTCCCGCTCGGGGCGGCTTCGCCTCGGTCACAGTCGAGGAGGAAGTCGGTCGAGACACCGAGAACGAGCGCGATCTCTTTTAAGAGCGTAAAGTCCGGCTCGCGCTTATCATTGATATAGCCGTTGAGGGTCGTCGGCGCGATCTTGAGCATCGCGGCGAACTCCTTCTGAGTAATATCGCGATCCTCAAGTAATCCCCGTAACCTTTCTCCGAATGTCATAAAACCACTTCCCTTTGGGTCACATTATACAATAGAATGTGCGGGTTTTTGTTCAAATACTCAAAATGAGTATTTTTATCTTGACAAAACTCGTTTTGAGTATTATAATGAAGAAAAAGCGCGAAATGAGGATTTTACCGACCCACACGGTAACACGGCTTCCCGCGCCGAAAAAACGAAAGGATTGGGTAAGCATATGGAGATCATTGGCTTTGAAAAGGACGAAAAAGTTCTCGCGAAAGCGGAAAAATCGGGAGGAAGGGTCATTATGACGATCGTCAACGAAATCATCACCGTGATTTTATTTATGGTGATCAGCCCATTTGTTCTCCAAATTGCCGTCCAAGATGCGGTTTTTCAATATTCCGTCGAGAGCTGGCGCGACTGGATCGCAATTGCTATGACGGCAAAAGCCGCCGATCATCTTGTCGGTGTTGCTCTTATTATTATGAACGGTATAATGATCCTGCAAGCGGCGATCAACATTATTTTTGCTTTGGTTCGTCATTCCCGCCGCGAACTGTACCTTACCGACCGCCGGATCTTCGGTCACACGGGAAATCTCCTCATCGGGAAAAAGGATTTTAATATCCCGCTTTCTCAAGTTACAAGGATCGGCGTTCAAGAAAACGGATTTACGCGGCTGTACCGATACGGAGTCGTTGAAATCGATTCGCCGCTCGGTAAGATTCTTGTAGATGGAATTGGAAATCCGTATGATTTTACCGCCGTTTATCAAAAGTTAAAACCTAGCCATTCGCTATATGGACTTAGCTCCGCGTATTCGTTCCGCAATCAGAAAAACACCTATAAAACCACTTGGCAATGCTCCTGCGGCAAGCACAACCCCATCGAAACGGAAATATGCAGCGAATGCGGCAAAACCGTTTTTCAGTCGCGCGAGGAAAACCAAAGAGCGCTTGCGGAAGAATACCGTTCGATCGCGGCGGAAAGCGGTTCTTTTTACCGCTCCGTAACAGGTGCGCCGGTTCTCGAAAAAAGAGAGCTTTATTCTATTCTCGCGGCGGCGATCTTATTTATGCTCTCGGGACTTTCCTCCGTTTTCTCGGTGAACGCGGCGTTTGAGGCGCAAGGGATCGCGCCGTGGTCGTGGCTTCTCTCGCCGATCGGGGTCGGCGTTCTTCTCGGCGCGGCGGTTATCGTTTTTATCGGGATCATGGTGATCCTGAAACGGCAATGGGCGTTCCGGGTGCTTCAGGTCTTGATGATCCTCGGCTTTGTCGTAAACGGACTTGCTTTTATCGGTGCGCTCCCGGGACTTTCCGCGCTGACCTATCTCGGTATGGTCGCTTATGACGTTATAACCTTTCTCCTCATAAACGAGGGTTCGTCGGCGATGTCCGAAATGGTTCAGTCCTCCCGTCGGCGATAAAACTCTTCCCAAAAAACAATGAACGACAGGTCGACGGATCCCTTCCCCGGAATCCGTTGATTTAAGGCAACACCGCACAATTACCGGCTACGCCTTTGCCGCCCGATTGACAGCCATATTTTCCGTCATATTGCACAGAATTTTTTTGAAAGGCGTCAGCCTTCCTGCAAAAATTCTGCACAATCTGACAAAAAATCTGACTGCCACTCGAACGACAATAATTGTGAGGTGTAGCCTTAAATTTCGCCATAAAAGGACACCGACCCGCCCCGCTCGCACGCCTTCCCAAAAATAAAAGAAAACCACTTGCTTATTTACTCGGCGGCAAGGCGCAGGAGCGCGCTCCTGCGGTTATTCGTATTGTACAACATAACCCGACGCTGGGCGGCGTCTCTTCGGCTACGCCGAAGTGTTTGAACTGCGGATTATATCCGCAGTTCAAACGGTTATTAGGTCTTGTTTGAAAAATAAATCCAATTGTGCTAAATCAACAAAACAGAAA
>JAMPCH010000021.1 GCA_023666265.1 Roseburia sp. | reverse complement strand
CCGCCGTCCCGGTCGTTGTTTCGGCAGGCGCGGTCTCCGCCGGCTCGTCCTCCTCCGCCGCCGTTTCGGCGGGTCCCTCCTCCGCCGTCTCGTCGGCGTCGTCCGCCGCCTCACCCACGGTCGGGAGCGCGGGCGGGTCGGCGATCTGTTCGCCGTCCTCGCCAAAGACGATCACCGGCTCGTCCCCCGCGCCGTAAAGCCCGATCGAGCTTAAACGAAGGGTATAATCGGGCGAGCGATTTCCCCACTCGGCGATACTGAGCGTCGTTAGAAGCGGGCTCGGCTCGGGTGCGCCGTCGAAGTACGCCGTTAAGAGATAGCTCCCGCCGCCGAGCGAGCGGATCTCGGCGGTCTCCGTCGCATAGTCGGTATCCGCCAGTCCGTCAAAGCTGTACTGTAGCCACTCCGCCCCGCCGAAGGATAGCGCCCCGGTAAAATCGGTGAACTCGGTCGCGCCGTCGCTGTAAAAGCCGCCGTCCTTCTCCGACGCATACAAGTCGGGGTCGGTGACCTCGACGACGGCGCGGAGCGTCTCGACCTCGCTGTAATCGACCCCATAGCTGCTGCGGATCGTGAGCTTCCAGTTATCGGCGGTCGCGTTTAAAAGATCCGCCTTTGTCGCGGGTACGTCGAGATACGCCGCCGCCGTCGCTGTGAGGCTAAACGCCGCCGCGACCGCCGAGGTCGCCGCCGCGAGATACTTCATTTTTATTTTCATATTCCTGTCCCCTTTCGTCTTACCTCGCCCCCATCATATCGGAGAGCGGAGAAGCGGCACTCCTTCCCTAAATAATAACTATATCAAATATTCGCGGGGTTGTCAATCGGAAAGCGCCGAAATTCGCCCTATTGCACAAAACGCGGCACACAGTCCGCCAAAAACCGTCGAATTATCCAAAGATAACGCCCCAAATATAACGGGAGAGGCGGACGATCGCCTCTCCCGTATCGATCTCGTTTAGCTCCGAAGCGAGAAGGTATCGACGAGACCCTTTAACGTCGCCGACTGACCCGACAGCTCCTCGCTCGCGGCGGCGCTCTCCTCGGCGGTCGCGGAATTGGTCTGTACGACGGCGGAGATCTGGTCGATCCCGACGGTGACCTGTTCGGCGGAATCCGCCTGTTCGCGGCTCGCCTTGGCGATCCCCGCGATCAGCTCCGTGACCTTCGCCGACGACTCCGAGACGTCGACCATGATCTGAGCGGCGTCGTTTACGATCGCGCTCCCGTTACGCGCCGCCGCGATCGACTCCTCGATCAGTACGGTCGTGTTGCTCGCCGCCTCGGCGGACTTACTCGCGAGGTTACGTACCTCGTCGGCGACGACGGCGAAGCCCTTCCCCGCTTCGCCCGCGCGCGCCGCCTCGACCGCCGCGTTGAGCGCGAGGATATTCGTCTGAAAGGCGATGTCCTCGATCGTTTTAATGATCTTACCGATCTCGTCGGAGGAGCGATTGATCTTATCCATCGCGTCGACGAGACGCTTCATCTGTTCGTTCGCCGAGCTTAGCGCGTTCTCGGCGGCGTCGGTGTTCTCCTTCGCCTCCTCACAGCTTTGAGAGGTCTTAACGATATGGTCGGCGATCTCGTTGAGCGTCGCGGCGAGCTCCTCGATCAAGCTCGCCTGTTGGGTCGCCCCCTGAGAGAGTGCCTGTGCGCCCGCCGAGACCTGATCCGAGCCGCTCGCGACCTGATCCGCCGCGTCGTCGATCCGACGGAGCGTCCCGCTCAGGCGCTTATTGATCTCCTCCGCCGAGCGGAGAAGCCCCGCGAAGTCGCCGGCGTAGACGCGGCTATTCTCCTCGAGCGATACGTTAAAGTTCCCGTTCGCCATTTCGCCTAAGATACGGCTCATATCTGTGATGATGGTATTGATGTCCTCGACGAGCTGTTTCGTCGAGTCGGCGAGCATCGCCGTTTCGTCCTTCGCCTTTACCGAGGCGACGGGGCTCGTGAGGTCGCCCGCCGCGAGCGCCTTTAGGCGCTTCGCGCTCGCGTGGATCGGTACGCCGATCCCGCGACCGATCCTGATCGAGATGAAGGTAACGAGGACTTGGCTCACGAGGATCACGAGGATCGTCGCGATGATCGCCAATTGGGTATGCTCCATAAAGTCGCTCTGATCCGCCGTAATAAGTACCGACCAGCCGTTCGTCCCCTCGATCGGGGCATAACAGATAAACTCGGCGATCCCGTCCTCGACGATCGAGCTAAAGCCCGTTTCCCCGGCGCGTACCTTAGCGTGGAGCGCCGCGAGCTCGACGTAGCCGTCGTCGGTCTCGGCGATCGCCTCGATATTCTCGCCCTCGAGGACGGTATCCTTTGTTATATCGGCGATCGTATTCCCCGACGCATCGATCATATAGGCGGTCGCGGTATCGCTGATCTTGATCGAATTAACGATCTCGTCAAGAAACTCGGTATCGGGGACGACGTAAACACACCCCACGACCCGCGTATTCGCCGCGCCGTTCTCCCAAAGGGGGGCGGCGATAATGATCGACATCGTCCCGGTCACGCGGGAGACGAGCGGCTCCGAGATCTCGGACTCGCCGCGCATCGCCGCCTTATAATACGAGCGGTCGGACATATCGACGCTCGTCTCGATATTGATCCCGTTTTCGTCGAGGATCACCCCGCGCGTGAGACCGTTCGCCTCGGCGATGATATTTAAGAGCCTGACGCGATCCGCCGCCGGATATTCCGCGTTTGAGAGCGAGGGGTTCATACCCGCGACCTCGGCGACGTTTAAATAAGCGGCGCACTCCCAATGTACCCGCTCGGCGACGATCGAGACGAGACTTTTCATATCCGACTCGACGGTATCGATCGTCCCCATAGAGGTGAGGGAACAGGCGACGATCCCGAGAATGATCAAAAATCCCGCCGTGATAAAGGTCATACTGATGATGATTTTTCGCCGTATGGTTTTCATATGCTCCGCCTTTTCCTACCCGGTCGATAACGCCGGATAAATGTTGATGTGATCGGGAAAAGTGCCTCCTCCCCTCCTTCGCCGAGAGCCGAAGGGGGGATACCGAATTTTAGGCCGCATACGGAAAAATCGCTCAAATCCGCCTAAAAACGAATTTTTTGTTATTTTATGTAAGCTTTTAAATAAAAAATCCGGCAATACCGTAAAGTATCCACAGTTATTTTATCACAAATCCATTTATTTGTCAACCAAAAGAAAACGAAACTCGGTCTCTCCACCCGCTTTTTGGAGGTTTGCTGAATTTTTGATAAGCTTTTTTAAACATTTTGACGAAATTTTTACTTTTTGTTGAAAAAAACATTTTCATATGTTATAATTTATATAAGTAAACTGTAACGAAAGTGTAAAGGCTCTCGCGAAAGCCCGAAACACGGGCGCGAGCTTTCCCCTACCGGTGGCTCGCGGCGGCTTCCCAAAAATAAAAAATCAAAAGCCCCCACAAAACGCACCGGCTCAAAAACACGACACAATTTTTTTCGCTCGAAAAAAGCTTTCGAACCCGAAAAGAGAGGAAAGGCGGAACATTATGCTCAATCAGGGCGATACGAGGATCTTGGCGGTGATCTGCGCCTACGCGCACGACGAATCCAAAGCCGACTATCTCCGCGGGGTCGCGGAATACGCGAAAAAAAGCGGGTATAAGCTCCTCGTTTTTAACTCGACGAATGATTTTGGAGTGGACGATCACCCCGATCACCCGATGAAGTCGATCTATCGGATCATCAACTATGATATTCTCGCGGGGATCATCCTTATGACCGAGAGCATCAAAAGCCCCGACGTGATCGCGGACGTCCTCGCGCGGGCGAGGGAGCGCGACGTACCCGTCGTCTCGGTCGTGACCCCGGCGGAGGGGGCGTATAATATCACCTTTGACTACCGCGAGAATTTCCGCGCGATCATCAGCCACGTCATCGAGCGTCATCAATGTAAAAGGATCTTTTTTATCGGCGGGATCGAGGGAAACTCCTTCTCGGAGGAGCGCGTCAACTGTTATCGCGAGGAAATGGAAAAGCACGGGCTCGCGGTCGACGAGCGCTGGATCGGTTATGGTCAATTTTGGGAAAACCCGACCTATGAGCTGATGGATCGCTGGCTCAAGGACGGCTCGCTCGGTAAGCCCGACGCGATCATCGCGTCGAACGACTCGATGGCGCTCGCCGCCTGTGTCAAGCTCTCGGAATACGGCTATCGCATCCCGGAGGACGTGATCGTGACGGGTCACGACGGGATCCACGCCGAGCGCTATCATTCCCCACGCTTGACGACCGCCGTCACCGACTGGGACGAGACGGCGCGTAAGACGATCGAGGTCTTTGACCTCCTCCGCGAGGGGAAGGAGCCGTCGCGCGACATCGTCGTAAAATCCGAGATGATCGTTTCCGAGTCCTGTGGCTGTAAAAAGGTCAATCTCACCGCGCTCAACCGTAAGATCTCCGATCTTTATTCCGATATGACGGAGCTTATGATCTTTCAAAACGACATGAACGATATGGCGTCGAGCCTCAGTAAGGCGAACGATTTTGACAGCTTTTGTCGCCTTTTAAACCGCTATATCTCCTCGAGCTGGGCGGGGAAAGCTTGGATCTGTATGTCGGCGGACGCCTACGTTCGGCGCGAGCTGACCTCCGAGGAGCTGTCCGACGAATCGACGATCCAGATGCCCGAGACCCGCTTTTATGAGGGGGCGCACCTCAAAAACGTTTTTTCTTGGTCTTACGGTCAGGATTATATCCCCGTCGATCTCGAGTTTGAGCGGACGGAGATCCTCCCGAACCTCGCGGAGAAGCTCGGCGACCACGACGCGATCTTTTTCGCGCCGATCTTTTACAGCGGGAAGCCGCAGGGGTATATCGGGATGTGTGTCGCGCTCGAGAACCCGAATTTGAAATTCGCGGCTCAGTTTATGAGCTATCTCAATATGACGTTTGAAATGGTGATGCAAAAGGCGTTTATCATCACCGCCGTCTCTCAGCTAAAGACGATGTATGTCCGCGACTTTATGACGACGCTCTATAACCGGCGCGGCTTTTATACGCGGATCAAGCCGCGGCTCGAGCGCCTCGCCCATACCGAACAGGATATGATCATCGTCTCGGTCGATATGGACGGGCTAAAAAAGATCAACGATACCTATGGTCATAACGAGGGCGACGTCGCGATCAAGGCGCTCGCCATGCTCCTCTCTCAGTCGGCGGACGAGGAGGACGCGATCATCGCCCGCTTTGGGGGCGACGAGTTTATCGTCGCCGCCTTTAACGCCGACGGCGAGGCTTACGCCGCCGACTTCACCGAGAAGCTCAACCGTAAGATCGACGCGTATAACGAGATCACCGAGAAGCCCTATAAGATCAGCGCCTCGGTCGGTCTCACCGTCACAAAGCCCAAAAACGTCGAGAATATCGACCGCCTCATCGAGATCGCCGACGGGATCATGTATAAACAAAAGGAACAGCACCATAAGACGAGACAGAATTAAAGCAAACCTTTCTTTTAAAAATATTTTAGGGCAGGAGTACGACCCCTCGGGTCTGTACGCCTGCCCTAAAATATTTATATCGACTTATTTTCCCTTACGTCTCGCCTCGTCCTTGGCGCGGTTCTCGTGGTCGAGGATACGCTTACGAAGGCGGATATTTTTTGGCGTGACCTCGACGAGCTCGTCGTCCGAGATAAACTCGAGGCTTTCCTCTAGGCTCATGTGGCGTGGGGGGATCAGGCGGAGCGCCTCGTCGCTCCCGCTCGCGCGGGTATTCGTGAGGTGTTTTTTCTTACAGACGTTGACGTTGATGTCGCCCGCCTTGGGCGATACCCCGACGATCATCCCCTCATAGACCTCGACCCCCGCCCCGATAAAAAGTGCGCCGCGCTCTTGGGAATTCCACAGCCCATAGCCGCTCGCCGTCCCCGTCTCAAAGGCGACGAGCGAGCCGTTCGTCCGAACGGGGATCTCGCCGATATACGGCTCATAGCCCATAAAGACGGTGTTTAATACGCCCTCGCCCTTTGTGTCGGTCAAAAACTCGCTCCGATAGCCGAATAAGCCGCGCGAGGGGATCTTAAACTCGAGCCTCGTCCGCGACCCGACGGGGTTCATCTCGAGAAGCTCGGCTTTACGTACTCCCATTTTTTCCATGACCGCGCCGACGGCGCTCTCGGGGACGTCGATAACGAGCCGCTCCATCGGCTCGCATTTTACCCCGTCGATCTCTTTAAAGAGGACGCGCGGCGTACTCACCGACATCTCATACCCCTCGCGCCGCATCGTCTCGATCAAGATCGAGAGATGCATTTCCCCGCGACCCGCGACGTCGTAAGCGTCGCGAACCTCGCTCTCCTTCACGCGGAGGGAGACGTCCTTTAAAAGCTCGCGCTCGAGCCGCTCGCGGATCTGGCGCGAGGTGACGAACTTCCCCTCCCGCCCCGCGAAGGGGCTGTCGTTCACGGCGAAGGTCATCTCGACCGTCGGCTCGCTGATCTTAACGAAGGGGAGCGGCTCGACCGCGTTCGGCGAACAGATCGTCTGACCGATCGTAACGCCCTCGATCCCCGAGAAGCAGACGATGTCCCCCACCCGCGCCTCGGTCACGGGCGTTTTTTCCAGTCCCTCAAAGGCGTAGAGACTCACGATCTTCGCGCGAAAGGGCGTGACCGCCCCGTGATAGTCACAGACCGTGACCTCTTGATTTTGGCGGATCACGCCGCGCTCGACGCGCCCGACCGCGATCCGCCCGACATAGTCGTTATAGTCGATCGACGAGACGAGGACCTGAAGCTCCCCGTCCTCGTCGCCCTCGGGCGCGGGGATATGCTCGAGGATCTTATCAAAGAGCGGGACAAAGTCCGTCCCCGGGACGTCGGGGGAGTAGGATGCTGTCCCGTTTCGCCCCGAACAGAATACGACCGGGCTCTCGAGCTGTTCCTCCGTGGCGTCGAGGTCGAGCAACAGCTCCAGCACCTCGTCGACCACCTCGGAGGGGCGCGCGTCGGGACGGTCGGTCTTATTGACGACGACGATCACCTTATGCCCGAGCTCGAGCGCCTTCTCTAAAACAAAGCGCGTTTGGGGCATCGTCCCCTCAAAGCTGTCGACAAGGAGGAGTACCCCGTTCACCATTTTTAAAATGCGCTCGACCTCGCCCGAGAAATCCGCGTGACCGGGGGTATCGACAATGTTGATCTTTACGCCGTTATACCTTACGGCAGTGTTCTTCGCGAGAATGGTGATCCCGCGCTCGCGCTCGAGCGCGTTGTTGTCCATGACGCGCTCAACGACCGCCTGATTTTCGCGGTAGACGCCCCCCTGCTTTAACATTTCGTCGACGAGCGTGGTCTTACCGTGGTCGACGTGGGCGATGATCGCGATGTTTCTTAGATCTTCTCTTTTCAAGCCTTTTTTCGTTCCTTTCCTGTTCGTTTTACACAACTATTTATTATACACCCGTTTCGGACGAAAGGAAATCCCGTTTTTTTCTAATCTTCACCGAAAAACGACCGATTTTTTTGGTAAAAACGACGGATCGGATTTTTGAAGAGACTTTTTGAGAGAATTTTAAGAGAAATAAAAGAAAATTTAAAGAGAAAAATATATATGACCGAGGGCTCTGCCCTCGGACTCCCGCAAGCCTTTGAAAAGGCTTGACCTAAACTTTTAATATTGCTTTATTTTGTTTTATGAAAACAAAAAGTCTGTACGATTAGGCAAGATCAGGTGCTTGCGTAATCGTACAGGCTTCCGTGTTTTGTCGGTTTACGAATAAACAGTATCGCCAAAATTGACGAATAGAAGAAATGGTTCAATCTATTTAAAGATTGAAATAAGATTATTAAAGTTTAGGTCAACCCTTTTCAAAGGGTTACAGACGGGTCTCGGTGAACGCTTTGTTTGCGCCGCGTCCGTGCGGCGCTTGGGGCGTTCACCTGCAAGCATCCTGCTTGCGGGACAGCGTCCCCCGCTAAATATATTTTTTCTCTTATAATTCTCTCAAAAATTCTCTCTCAAATAAATCTCAAAAAATCACTCTTCCCAATTATGGTAGACGTTTTGGACGTCGTCGTTATCGTCGAGCGCGTCAAGAAGGAGACCCATTTTTTTGATATGCTCCTCGTCGGTGAGGGCGGTATAGGTCGAGGGGACTTGCGCCGCCTCGGCGGAGAGGACGGTATAGCCCTTCGCGGCGAGGGCGTTCCCGACCTCGGCGACGCTCGCGGGGTCGGTCACGATCTCGACGAGACCGTCGTCAAATGAGAAATCGTCGCCGCCCGCCTCAAGGATATCCTCCATCGCCTTATCCTCGTCGATCGCGCCGTCCTCGTTATCGAGGACGACGACCCCCTTCTCGGAGAAGAGGAAGGAGACACAGCCCGACGTCCCGAGATTTCCGCCGAACTTATCGAAATAATGGCGGATCTCGCCGGCGGTACGGTTTCGGTTATCGGTGAGACATTCGACGATGACGGCGACCCCGTTCGGTCCGTAGCCCTCATAGACACAGGTCTCATAGTTATTCTTTTCGCCGTCGCCGCTCGCCTTTTTGATGAGGCGGTCGATGTTATCGTTCGGAATGTTGTTCGCCTTCGCCTTTTGGATGAGCTGGGCGAGCTTTGAGTTAGAGCTCGGGTCGCCGCCGCCCTCCTTGACCGCGACGATGATCTCACGGCTCACCTTTGTGAAGATCTTGGCGCGCGCGCCGTCCTTTTCGCCCTTTTTCCGCTTGATGGTGCTCCATTTTGAATGTCCCGACATAGTTAGTCTCCTTTACTTTTGTTATTCTCGCCCTCTCCGCGCCTTCTCAAAATAAATCAAATTTAGGGAAGGCGTGGAAGCGGGCGGTTATTGCGCGTTGTTTTCCTTATATTGCTGTACCCGGTCGTAATTTTTATAATAAAGATAATACCCGCCCATAAAATGCTGGATATCGTCGATCCGGATACGGAAAAGATCCTCGCGGATCGCGAAGCTGCCCAAGACGGTCGTCGGGTTGGCGAAGTACATCGCGTACTCGGGAAACATAAAATAATTCAGCCCATAGTCGATCCGCGCCTCGAAAGCCTCGATCAGACCCGCCGCGTTGAAATTCGCCAGCTCGTCGCATTCGATCCCGCTCTCGACAAGGCGGTCGTATAGCTCAAACGCCGCGCCCATCGTCTCGGCGCGTGTCGGCGAGCCGCTCTTCGTCTTTCTCACGGAGGTCAGATAGTCGTCCGTCGAGACATTCCTCAGCCCAAAAGCGAAGTACTTCTCGAGCGGGGCGTATTTCGTCAACTCGTTAAAGCCGTAGGCGATCCAGTGGCTGTGCTGTTCCTCATAGTTATTCGCGATAAAATAGTCCGCCGCTTTTTTCGCGCCGTTAAGATATTTCGACTTCCCGAGAACGCCGTAAGCCTTTAACATCCCATACATCGCTTCGCCGTCAAAAAAGACGATGATATAATCGCGCGAAACGGTGTAATCGTCCGCCCGCATCGCGTGGGTAAAGCTCCCGTCCGCCTTCTGCATATACAGCACGCCGTTGGCGAGCGCTTCGATCTCGGCGTTATAGCGATCCGTCCCGACGATCTCGGCGTAGCTCGTGAGGGCGAGGAGGGTGATCCCGTTCCCGCCGATGTTGAGCTCGTTCCCGCTTACGAGGAAGGCTGTCTTTTGATCCTTATACTGTAACTGGGTCAGGAGATACCCCATCGCGCGGTCGATCGCTTTAAGGAGCGTCGGGTCGCGCGTCACGTCGTATTGTAAGACCATGTTCCAGACCGTACCCGCGTGGCGAATGATACTGTACCCCTCGATCTCGGTATTCGCGATCGGGTAATAGCCGTAGATAAAGCGTCCGTCCTCGCCGACCAGTCCGCCGAGATACGCCGACGACATCTTCATCAGCTCCGTTAGCCCCTCGGGGTCGGTCGCGTAGTCGCGCCGCGCCTTGGTGTTGTTCTTCCCGTTTAAGAGGGGATACGCCTCGCCGTCGGTGAAGTAGCCCTTTGTCTCAAAAAGCCAGATCGTCTCGGGGATCCGATCGAGGAGCTTTTTATGGTTCGCCTTAAAATATGTATTGATCGCCTTTAGATCCAGCTCGCCCGTCTCATAGGAGAAGTATCCCCCGCTGTTGAGTTCGGACTCGAGGATCGCCCGCCCGAAGTAATCGTTGAACGCGATCCCCTTCCTGAGCGAGCCGCCGCGCCGCCCCTCGGCGTAATAATCGCGAAACTCGGCGTAGGACTTTTCCTCGATTGAGGTGACAACGTCGAGCTTGAGCCATTTCGGCTCGATCCCGGTGTATTTCGCCCTTACGAGGACGCGTTCGAGCGCGGTCTCGAGCCGATTTCCCGACGCATAGACCGTCGTCGCGCGGCTCTCGCCGTCCGACACCGAGAGGAAGGCGATCGCCTTCCCCAGCTCCTCGACGGCGGCGAGGGTCTTTTGATCCTCCGCTAAAAGCGCGGTGAGCGTACTCATTCGCGCGTCATAGCGCTCCGCCGTCTCGTTATCGGCATAAACGGGGATAACGAGCGAGGTCACGATCATAACGACCGCGAGCGCGGTAAATAAGAGCTTCTTTTTCGCTTTTGTGAATTTCGCTGACATCTGTTTCATTTTTCGTGTTCCTTTCCTGTTTAAACGAAAATCGCGGGTATCCGCGCCTGCTCTAAAAGATTAAAGCATATTTTCGTTCTTTGGGAGGAAGCTTTTATCGATCGGGATTTTTGGGGCTTTTCGCCTTTTTCTTACCCCCGGGTTCGCCCGCGTCGATCTCGCGAAAGCCCTTCCCGAGGATCTCGTCCGCCGTCACGGTGATAAGGAAGGCACGCTCGTCGATCTCCTTCACGATCCGCTTGAGCTTGGCGTATTCGTTTTTTTGGACGGCGCAGCAGATGATGTTTTTATCCGTCCCCGAGTATACGCCCGTCCCCTTTAGATAGGTCGCCCCGCGCGAAATATCGTCGATGATCGCCTCGCCGATCTCGTCCGCCCTCTCCGAGAAGATCAAGAGCGCCTTACCCCCGCGTCCGCCGTAGAGGAGGAGATCCATCACCCGCGAGCTGACGAAGATCGCGATGATCGCGTAAAGACCCGACTCGAGATTCCCGTAAACGAGGATCGAGACGAGGACAACGCAAGCGTCGGTCGCCATCATGATCGTCCCGAGGCTCAAATGGGGCTTGACCTGTTGGATCAGCTTATTGACGATGTCCGTCCCGCCCGTCGTCCCGTCGCGTAGATAGACCGTCCCGAGTCCCGCGCCGATCAGGACGCCGCCAAAGACGGCGGCGATGATCCGATCGCCGACATAAGCGGGGAAGAGAAAGCTCAGCGCGTCGGTACAGACCGACGTGACCGCCACGGCGATCAGCGTCCTCAGCATGAGCGGTCGCCCGAGGCGGAGAAAGCCCGCGATCACGAGCGGGATATTCATCAGCCCAAAGATCAGACCGATACTGAGCGCCCCGCCCGAGAGCGAGCTGATCACGGTCGCGAGACCGCCGACCCCGCCCGGCGCGATGTCGTTCGGCGCGGTGAAACAGTTGATCCCCGCCGCGTAAAGGATCGCCCCGATCAGGATCAGGACGACGTCCGCCAGTCGTTTTTTCACCGAGTGATCTCCTTTACTCATAAATTGCGTTAAAAAGCGTCTCGAGCCGCGCCGTTTCGCCGACGAGATCGAGATAGCCGAAAAGCGCCTCGACCGCCGTCGCGCGGTGATATTCGGCGGAGTTACTCGAGCGCGGCGCGTTAAGCCCCGTCGTATTCCGCCCGCGCTTTAAAATATCGCGCTCCTCCTCGCTCAAAAGGGGAAGGAGGCGGTCAAAGGCGACGGACTGAAAAGACGCGCGTACCCGCTCGACCGAGGCTTTATGAAGCTCGTTTGAGGGGCGACTCCCCGCCGCGACGACCCGCCGACGGACGAGCCGCTCATAAACACAGTCGCCGTAAAAGGCGAGCGTCGCGGGGCTGAGCCGCTTCGCCTCCGCTTTTGTCATTGCTTCCATAAGTTCCGATCTTGGTTCCTCCATAATAGGAAACGAAATTTTTCGTCCCCCGGGGACAAAATTCTCAAAAAGAAATATTCTTTATTTTTTGGGAAGGCGTGCCGCTCCGCTCACCCCTTCTTTATCGCACATAGTCGAACTCAAAGTCAAAGATCGCGACGGTGTCCTTTTCCTCGATCCCCGCCGCCTCGAGCGCGTCGATGATCCCGCTCCCGCGTAGGACGCGCTGGAAATACTGGAGGCTCTCGTAATCCTCCATATTGACCGAGCTTAAGATCGGCGCGAGCCACGGCGCGTCCACGAGGAAGTAATGCGCGTCCGCCTTTTTAACGGTGAAGGCGCGTTTCTCCTTCTCGATCTTATCGAGCTCGGCGAGGGTCGGCGGCTCCGGCTCATATCGGAGCATCGGCGGGAGCGTATCGAGCCGCGCGGCGACCGCCGCGACGAGCTCGCGCGTCCCCGCCGTCGTCGCGGCGGAGACGACGAAAAACGGGATCTCGCGCTCCGCCGCGTAGGCGCGTAAGCGCTCGATCTGTTCCGCCGAGGCGAGATCCGCCTTATTCGCCGCGAGCATACGCGGTCGCTCCGCGAGCGCGGGGGAAAAACGCTCAAGCTCGCGCTCGATCTTTATGAGATCGTCGACTGCGTCGCGCCCCTCGCTCTCCGATACGTCGACGATGTGGAGGATTAGGCGACAGCGCTCGACATGGCGTAAAAACGCGTGACCGAGACCCGCGCCGTCGCTCGCCCCCTCGATCAGCCCCGGGATATCCGCCATGACGAAGGACTTCTCCTCAAACTTGACCACGCCGAGGACGGGCGTGATCGTCGTGAAGTGATAGTTCGCGATCTCGGGCTTCGCCGCGCTCACGACGCTGATGAGGCTCGACTTCCCGACATTCGGGAAGCCGACCAAGCCCACGTCCGCGAGGAGCTTTAACTCGAGGGTGAGGTCATACTGTTCCCCGGGATAGCCGGGCTTCGCGAAGCGCGGGATCTGGCGGGTCGGGGTCGCGAAGTTCATATTCCCCTTCCCGCCCTTACCGCCCTTGGCGACGATCACGGGATCGTCGCCCGAGAGGTCGGCTAAAATGCGCCCCGTCGCCGTATCGCGGACGAGCGTCCCGCGCGGGACATAGATCACGGTATCGGGCGCGGACTTCCCCGAGCTTCGCTTTCCCGCGCCGGGCGCGCCGTTCTCGGCGGTGTATTTCTTTTTATAGCGAAAGTCGATGAGGGTCGAGAGGCTGTCCTTCGCCCGAAAGACGACGTCCCCGCCCTTACCGCCGTTCCCGCCGTCGGGACCTCCGGCGTTGACATACTTCTCGCGGTGAAAAGAGACCGCGCCGTTCCCGCCGTCCCCCGCTTTGACCGTAATTTTAACTATATCGACGAACATCGGCGAACCCCCTTATTTTACCCGTTTTTTCTCCATAAAACCGATCTTGAAATAAAAAAGGCGGAAAGTGAAGCTCCCGCCTTTTTATTCTTACTCGGAAACGTAAACGCTTACCTGCTTGCGATCCTTCCCCAAGCGCTCGAACCTGACCGTCCCGTCGGCGACGGCGAACAAGGTATCGTCCGAGCCTCTCATGACGTTTTTACCGGGATGGATATGCGTCCCGCGCTGTCTTACGAGGATATTCCCCGCGAGGACGAACTGACCGTCCGCGCGCTTAACGCCGAGCCGCTTCGACTCGCTGTCGCGTCCGTTCTTCGTCGAGCCCATTCCCTTTTTATGCGCGAAGTACTGTAAATCTAACTTAATCATGATTATTCTCTTCCTTTCCGGGCTTTCGCCTCTTTTTCCGTGATCCGGATCGTCCCCGGACTGTCTTTTTCGATCTCGGCGAGGTGCGCCTTAAACGAGGCGATGACCTGTCGCGCGGCGATCGAGGTAGCGGATTCGGGCTTCTTTAAGACAAAAAGGACTTTATTCTTTCCGACCTGTGCCTCCGCCTCGGAGAAGAGATAGTCCGTGATCATATTCACCGTCAGCATCACCGCCGACGTGACCGCCGAGCAGACGATGTCGTGTCCGTATTCGCCCGCGCCCGCGTGTCCCGTGATCGAGAAGCCGACGTACCCGCCGCTATAGCTTAAAAATTCCGCCTTGATCATTACGCGTTGATCGCTTCGATCTTGACCTTACTATAAGGCTGTCTGTGACCCATACAGCGCTTTTCGCCCTTCTTGGGCTTATAGGTAAAGACCGTGATCTTTTTCCCCTTCCCGTTTTTGAGTAGGGTCGCTTTTACCGTCGCCCCGCCGACATACGGCGTCCCCGCAGTAACGCTCCCGTCTCCGCCGATCAGGACGACCTTATCGAATACGACCTCGCCCTCGTCTACGCCGAGCTTCTCGACGAAGATCTCGTCGCCGACCCGAACCTGATACTGTTTACCGCCCGTTTCAATGACTGCGTACATTTTTATTTTTCCCTCTTTTCATAAGTCTCGCTATCGGCGGGCGGCGCTCACCTTCCACTAAGGCAACACCGCACAATTACCGCCTACGGCTTTGCCGTCCCATTGACAGCCATATTTTCCGCCATATCGCACATAATTTTTTTGAAAGGCACAAAGCCTTCCCGCAAAAATTCTGTACAATCTGACGAAAAATCTGACTGCCACTAGAACGACAATAATTATGCGGTGTAGCCTTAAAAATAAGCACACTTAAAACAGCCCGTCATACGCGGCTTTATTATTTTATCACGTCCGCCGCCGTTTGTCAAGCCTTTTTTTCAAAAAAGCGGTAAATCAGCGCTCAAAAAGCCTCGCTCGATATTTTTCGAGGCTTTTTAAGAGCGCCAGCCCGAGGAAGCCGCAGGAGATCACCTCGCCCGCCCCGACGGTCAGCATCAAAAACGGCACGCCGTCGGGTACGCCGTAGGCGTAGGTCAAAACAAACGGGACGATCAGCGTATTCGCGAGGATCGGCGGGAGCGGCGAGAGCCATTTTGACCGCCGCCGAAGGAGATATGTCCCGACCGCGCCGATCAAGGTCGCGATACTCCCGAATACCACGTCCCAGAGGATCGCCCCCGTCGTGAGGTTCGCGATCACGCACCCGACAAAAAGCCCCGAGATCGCCGCCGGCGTAAAATAGGGGAGGATCGTCAGCGCCTCGGAGAAGCGGATCTGGATCGTCCCGCTACTGAGCCCGAGGAGCGCCGCCAAATACGTGAATACGACGTAGAGCGCGGCGATGAGCGCCGCCTGTACCAAAAATAAAGCCTTACCGTTTCTGTTGTTGTTTGTGTTTGCTTGCATTTTCTTTTACCCCTTAGTTTTGATTTATGTGAGGTTTTCTGGGACTCACATAGTTTTATTTAATGTGAGGTTTTCTAGAACTCACATAGTTTTGTTTAACGTGAGGTTTTCTCCAACTCACGAAGTTTTGATTTGCGTGAGGTTTTCTCCAACTCACGAAGTTTTGATTTGCGTGAGGTTTTCTCTGACTCACCGTATTTTCTTTTGGGAAGGTCACGCCTTGTCGAGCGCTCGCCTTCCGATGTCCTTCCGATAATGGACTTTGTCAAAGGATACCTTTTCGGCGGCGCGGTACGCTTTTTCGAGCGCCTTTGACAGCTCCTCCGCCGAGGCGGTCACGCCGAGGACGCGCCCGCCCGCCGTGAGATAGGCGTTCCCGTCGCGCTTCGTTCCCGCGTGATAGATATACGCCTCGCCGCCGGGGAGCTGTCCCTTTTCGTCCAACCCCGCGATCGGGTAACCGCCCGAGTACTTCTCGGGATAGCCCCCGCTCGCCAGTACGACACAAGCGCAAGCGCCTTTTTCCCATTCGACCTCGAGCGCCCCGAGCCGCTCCTCGCGGATCGCGTCCATGATCTCGGTCAGGTCGGTTTTAAGGAGCGGGAGGACGACCTGCGCCTCGGGGTCGCCGAAACGGCAGTTATACTCGACGACCTTCGCCCCCTCCGGGGTCAGCATCAAGCCGAAGTAGAGACAGCCCTTAAAGGGACGACCCTCCTTCGCCATGGCGCGGATCGTCGGGAGGAAGATGTTATCCATACATTCCTTCGCGATCGCGGGCGTATAGAGCGGGTTCGGCGCGATCGTCCCCATACCGCCCGTATTCAGCCCCTTATCGCCGTCGAGCGCCCGCTTATGATCCATCGACGAGACCATCGGCTTCACCGATACGCCATCGGTAAAGGCGAGGACGGTCACCTCGGGACCCGTCATAAACTCCTCGACGACGATCTCGGCGCCGCTCTTTCCGAACTTCCCGTCGACAAGCATGGAGCGTACCGCCGCCTCGGCTTCCACCTCGTTCGCCGCGATGACGACCCCCTTCCCGAGGGCCAAGCCGTCGCACTTGATCACGGCGGGATAGCGATTTTGTTCCCGGATATAGGCGATCGCCTTCTCCGCGTCGGTGAAGGTCTCGTAAGCGGCGGTCGGGATCGCGTATTTTTTCATGAGCGCTTTTGAGAAGACCTTGCTCCCTTCTAAGATCGCGGCGTTCGCGCGCGGACCGAAGGTCTTAAAGCCCCGCTCCTCGAGCCGATCGACGAGACCCATGACGAGCGGATCGTCGGGCGCGACGAAGACATAGTCGGGCTTTAGCCGCTCGGCGAGCGCGACGACCCCGTCGAGGTCGGTCGCCTTAACGTCGTAACATTCCGCGAGGGCGGCGATCCCGCCGTTCCCCGGCGCGGCGTAAAGCCGCCCAACGCGCGGCGATCTTTTGAGCGCGGCGAGGATCGCGTGTTCGCGCCCGCCGCCGCCTACTACCAAAATATCCATGTAACAACCATTCCTTTCTTATTCCTTTAGGGCAGGAGTTGACCCCGCCTCGTTTCTGTAAATCTCTCTGACCCGCTTCGCCTCGCGGAGGTCGAGCGCCGCTTGGGCGCGAAACGGCGCGTTTTTCGCGAGCGCCAGGAGCGCGTCATATTCCTCCTCCGCCCGCGTCTCGTCCTTTTGGATCAAGAGCCGAAGCGCGAGCATCACGCGCCGCCGCCCGGTACTGTCCGGCGCTCTCGTTCGCGAAATACTCGCGTTGACGAGATTAAGGCGGAGCTTTAGCTCCTCCTCCGACGCGCCGCGTAGGATCGCCCCGTAGAGAAGCTCGTTGTACGCCCGCCCCTTTAACAGCTCGGGCGCGGCGCTGTCGGCGATCTCTTGATAGACCGCGAGCGCCGCCTCGACCTCTCCCCGATCGAATAGGATCGCCGCCCGATAGGTCATTAAAACGGTTTCCTCCCCGCGCGAGGGGTCGGTATACCGATAGTCCATGAGCGCGTTCACCGTTTCCTCGGAGAAATCGCCGAAGGTCGCCGCCCGCTCCATGTCGACCGTGACCCGCCGTATGAGCCAAATCACCGCGCTCCAGCGCGGGTCTTTTTTCAGCCGAAGGAGCTGTAATCCGTCGTTCCCCGTCCCGCCGTAGACCCCGGGATACAGACACCGCCACGCGAAGGCGATCGCCAACAGCCCGAAAAACCGCAGGAAATACGCTCCCTCCGGGAAGGGGAAGCCGAGGAGGATCAGGATCAGCCCGAGCAATGCGAGCGACAGCCCGTGACAGAGCAGGTAACAAACGCACGAACATTCCCCGTTTACGAGCGGCGGCGGGTCTAACAGACAGCGAGACCCCCGCGCCTTCCCAAAACGAAAGGACACGAACCGCCAGCCCGCGACGGGGACGGCGATCAGCCGCGAAAGCTCGCCGATCAGCCGAAAGACCCGGCCCGAGACAAACACCGCGATAAGAAGCAGGAGGATCGTCGGGACGAACGCGAGGACGACCCCGCCGCCGAGGGTAAGATCGACATAAAAATAAGGAAAGACCGCGTAGACCCCGTGAAACGCCGCCGCCCAGATCAAGAGCAGATGCCCGATCCGCCCGACGACCCGCAAAGCGCCGCTTTCAAAGCTTTTCATTGAAGCACTCTCCTTCCGATCTCGGGATCAGATGTCCTCGAGGATCTCGTGCTGCGCCTTTTTCGGGAGCTTCCTTAGGACGAGGTTATACCCGCGAAGGTACATATCCTTTACGACCTCATAGGGGACAGAGCCGGTGAGCCGAACGCTGTTCCAATGCTCCTTATTCATGTAATAGCCCTCGTTGATATCCTCGTGGAGGAGGCGGATCGTCTCGTTATAGTCGGGCTGGGCTTTGATGTTTAAGAGGGCGCTGTCCGTCCCGTCCGCACAGATCGCGGCGAACATCTTCCCCCGGAGCGAAAAGCGCACCCAGTCCCATTCGGGCTTATAGTCCCGCTCGACGCCCCTGAGCGCCATAAGGTCGTCGACGAGGGTCGGATAAATTTCATCGCATTTCATCGTTATGGTCATTCCTTTCCTTCGGAGTCGGTTTGTGCCGAGGCACAAACAACGTGTTTGAAAAATCTTCGGTTTTTCAAACTTACTTCTCCTGTAAATACTTCCCGAGCTTTTTATCCTCGGTACGGATATGGGTGACGAGAAGCCCGATATGCCCGTTAATGAGCGCGAGGTCGCCGATCGACGCGCCCGAGGGCGGGATCTTGGCGACGATCTCGCCGAGCTTACGCTTATACTCCTCGTGAAAGGCGCGGTGAGGGGCGAGACCCGCGTAGCCGGCGGTCTTCATCAGCTGTTCCTCGTGGGCGAAGTGGCGGTCGACGTACTTCACGAGAAAGTCGATCACCGAATCCATCGACGAGCGCCCCTCGCCGCGCCCACAGGCTTCGACTAAGCGGTTGACCGCGCCGAGAAGCTCGCGGTGTTCCTGATCGATGACCGCGTTCCCGGTCTCGAGATCCTTTGTCAGTTCATACTTCATCTTAAACTCATCCTTTCTTTTATTTTGGGTAGGCGTGCGACCCGCACGGTTCAGCCCTCGGGGGAGAGCGTGTTCGCTTTTTCGCGGAGGCGTGATGCCTCATTGATTTCGGCGTATGCCTCCGCCGCGCAGACGGCGGTCTCGGGCATTTTTAAGAGCGCTTGATATTCCCGCTCCGCCGCCGCCTCGTCCTTCTCATATAAGAGCTTGATCGCGTACATGAGCCGCCTTGTCGCGGGGATATCGGGCTTCTTTTTGAGATGCTCCTTGAGCGCCGGGTCATAGAGCCGCTCGATCTCCTCCCTCGGCGCGCCGTCCATGAGCGCGAAGTAGAGGAGCTTTTCCCGCGCCTCCTTCCGAAACATCTCGAGTACCCCCTCGCCGTAGGCGAGGCGCTCCGAGACCGCCTTCGCGTCGGCGTAATCCCCGCGATAAAGGGCGAAATCCGAACGGTAAAAATAAACGTTCGCCTCGGAAACGCTCGTAAGATCGCGGCATTCATAGCCGAGAATATCACGTACCAGCTCCTCGGGCAGTTCATTAAAATAAGTAACGCGGATCAGCGCGGCGTAAGCCTTTAAAAGAAGGTAGCTCGCCTCGCGGCTTCGCGGGTCGTTTTTTAGCTCTGCCGCGAGATAGCCGTCGTTCGTCATGCCCTTTCGGCTCGTCGGGATCAGGTTTGAGGCGGCGACCGCGAAATTCACCAAAGCGAGGACGCGTAAGACGCTCCCCGCGACGGGCGGGAGGGCGAAGGCGATCGCGAGCGCGACCGCCCCGACGATGAGGTTCATCAGCCCGCCGCCGAGGTGATAGAGCGCGGACGGGCAATTCTCATAGCCGCCGTCGGGCGGCTCTAACAGGCATTGCCCCGCCGTCCCCGGGAGATTCGCGCGGCGAAGGAGAAACCTCCCCCCGCGCCGAATGAGCGTCAAATTCCCGACCCGAAAGGACGTAAACCGCCAGCCCGTTAATAATCCAAAAACGAGATGCCCCGCCTCATGAAGGAGGATCGTCAAAAGGTAAAAGAGAAAGAACAGGGCGAACCCGAGGAGGAGAAGCCCCGCCGACGCCCCCGCCCCCGCCTCGGGCGCGGCGAGGTCGGGAAAAAGCCCGACCTCGCGCCCGACGAGGATCATAAAGCCGACCGTCACGATCAGGTTCAGCGCCGTGAGGACGGTGTTTTTGGTGTTTTTGGCGGTCTTGATCTTATTCTTGTCCATTTCCGAATTTTCTCCTTAATGGTGAAACAGTCGTATCCCCGTAAACGCCATCACGATCCCGTATTTATCACAGACCTCGATCACGTTGTCGTCGCGGATCGAGCCGCCGGGCTGGGCGATATAGCGAACGCCGCTCTTATGCGCCCGCTCGATGTTGTCGCCGAAGGGGAAGAACGCGTCCGAGCCGAGCGAGACGTCCGTCATCGTGTCGAGCCAATCGCGCTTCTCCTCGCGGGTAAAGACGGCGGGCTTTTTCTTGAATATTTTCTGCCACTCGCCGTCGGCGAGGACGTCCATATAGTCGTCGCCGATATAGAGGTCGATCGCGTTGTCGCGGTCGGCGCGGCGAATGTCGTCCACAAACTCGAGGTCGAGGACCTTGGGCGATTGCCGTAAATACCAGTTATCCGCCTTTTGTCCCGCGAGACGGGTACAATGGATCCGCGACTGTTGACCCGCGCCGATCCCGATCGCCTGACCGCCGCAGGCGTAGGCAACCGAGTTGGACTGGGTATATTTTAGGGTGATGAGCGAGATCGCGAGGTCGATTTTCGCGCTCTCGGGGAGGTGTTTTTCCTTCGTGACGATATTCGCGAAAAGCTCGTCCCCGATCTTCAGCTCGTTTCGTCCCTGTTCAAAGGTGATCCCGTAAATTTTACGGCGCTCGATCGGCTCGGGCGTATACGCGGGGTCGATTTTAATAATGTTATACGTCCCCTTACGCTTGGATTTTAATATTTCGAGCGCCTTGTCGCTGTAGCCCGGGGCGATGATCCCGTCCGAGACCTCGCGCTGGATCGCCCGCGCGGCGGATTCGTCACATTCGTCCGAGAGCGCGATAAAGTCGCCGTAGGAGGACATCCGATCCGCGCCCCGCGCCCTTACGTAGGCGCACGCGATCGGCGACAGCTCGCCGAGATCCTCCGCCCAATAGATCTTTTTCAGTACGTCGGTCAGCGGTAGCCCCACCGCCGCCCCCGCCGGGGAAACATGCTTAAACGAGGTCGCGGCGGGTAGTCCCGTCGCCGCCTTCAGCTCTTTGACGAGCTGCCAGCCGTTGAGCGCGTCCATGAAGTTGATGTAGCCCGGCTTCCCGTTCAGTACCTCGAGCGGGAGATCGCCGCCGTTTTCCATGTAAATTCTCGACGGCTTTTGGTTCGGGTTACAGCCGTATTTCAGTTCTATTTCATTCATTGTGTTTGTCCTTTCTTTACGAGAGATTTTTTGAGAGATTTATTGAGATTGTTTAAAAGATTTTAAGAGAATTTTAAGAAAGAAAAATATTTATGACCGAGGGCGCTGTCCTCGCAAGCAGGATGCTTGCAGGTGAACGCCCCAAGCGCCGCACGGACGCGGCGCAAACAAAGCGTTCACCGAGACCCGTCCGCAAGCCTTTGAAAAGGCTTGACCTAAACTTTTATAATCATTTTTCGGCGTTGATGTGAATTGTAGCTTTCTTCTATTCGTCAATTCTGCACAAGACTTGTATAAGATTGCGGATTTTCAAATCCGGTGATACTTTATTACGCAATACAGATTTTCGCTTCCTTTTGGCACAAAAGGAAGTGGGGTTCGGGGCAACGCCCCGGCTAAATATATTCATTCTTTAAATTCTCTTTTAATCTCTCTTAAAAATCTCTTACACGTTCTTATTCACGATCCGGGTCTCGGTTTTACCGGTGGGGAGGTCGATATAGCGGACGAAGAGCGAGACCTTATTTTCCTCGTTGAGGTTTGTCCAGATCAGGTCGGCGAGGTCGTCGATCGCGAGATCGGGGAGCGCGAGCGTTTTTGGCTCGCCCTCAAAGCTCGGGAGCGGGTCGCCCGCGCCGTTATAGGTATGGATAAACTTCACCCGACCGGGGAGCGGGTCGCTGTACGCGTAGGTATAGCGCTCACAGGAGGCGGGGTCGCCCTCGGCGCTCTTTAAGATCGACATGGCGAAATTCATCTCGCCGCCGTCGCGGTGGACGATCCCCGAGATACGGGGGGTATAATTCGGCGCGTCGTCCTCAAACTCGCGGGTACGAAGCGACTGCTCAAACGTGAGCTGGCGATCCATTCCCTCATAGATCGTGTCGGTCTGGTCACCGTTCGTGACGATCGTCTTATTCCCGAGAACGCGTACCGGGGCGTAGATCACAAGATGAGGGTCGGTCATCTTCGACTCGTCGAATGCTTTCGTCCGAAGTCCTTCGCCGTCCTCGACAAAAACGCGGTTGCGGCTGTTGACGCTCCGCCCCATAATAAAATAGGCGATCACGGCTTTTTCGCCGTCGGGCGACCTCCCGATCATGATCCCCCGCCCGTGATAGGCGAGCGCTTTCAGCTCCTCCGAAATGGTTTTTACGGTCATTTGAGATCTCCTTTCTTACATCAAAGCTTGAAAAATTCTCGATTTTCAAGCATAACTGCCTTTCCAACGCCCCTTATACCGTACTGTAAAAGGAACGAAAACGTGCGTTCCCGCACGCCTGCCTTAAAATCAAAAAATAAAATCCGGCGGGGCGGTCTTATCCGCCTCGGTCGCCTCCTCGCCGAGATACTCCGCCGGGACGGGATAGCCGAGCTTTTTCAGCTCCCGCGCGTAAACGGGGTTATTCAGCCGCTCCTCTGACTCGCGGCGAAGCCGCGCGGTGCGCCGCTCCTTAAAGCCCGCCTTGATCAGGACGATCTCGACGAGAAAGGCGACCGCGCCGACCGCCGAAGCGACCATGATAAAGGGGAGGGCCATGTGATAGCCGTTGTCGTAATTCAGCTCGAGCCAGAGGAAGCCGCCCGAGATCGCGAAAAACAGCACCATAAGCCCGAACCCGATCAGCTTTGACTTGACGCTGAAAGCGTCGGGCGCGGGCGGCTCGGCGGCGAGCTCGTGGATATACGGGTCGAGATAGCGCGCGCCGCATTTTTTGTTGCGGCAGGTCTTGAGCGGCGACCCGTAGCGGTACTCGGTGACGGCACATTCCCGCTGTACCCTCCCACAGGTCGGACAGGAGAGCCGCACCGTCGTCCCGTCCGAAAAGTTAATCCTCGGCATGAACGACCGCCCTCCCCTCCTCGACCGTGATCCGCCCGTCGCAAAAGAGCCGCGCCGCTTTGGGGAGAAGCTCCCACTCCGCCTGTTCCATAATGCGCCGCTGGAGCGTCTCGGGGGTGTCGCCCTCCTCGACCGCGACCGCCTTTTGGAGAATGATCGGTCCGCCGTCACATTCCTCCGTCACGAAATGAACCGTCGCGCCGCTGAGCTTGACCCCCTTCGCGAGCGCCGCCTCGTGGACGTGTAGCCCGTAAAAGCCCTTCCCGCAAAAGGACGGGATCAGCGCGGGGTGGATATTGATCATTTTGTACGGGAACGCGCGGCAGACCTGTTCGTCGAGAATGGTCATAAACCCCGCGTAGATCACGAGGTCGGCGTTCTCCGCCTTTAGCGCCTCGGTCATCGCCTTACTGTACGCGGCGACGTCGGGATAGTCCTTCCGCGCGAGGACGAGCGTCCCGATCCCCGCTTTTTTCGCCCGTTCGAGGGCGTAAGCGTCCGCCCTCGACGAGATCACGCGGGTGATCCGACCGCTCCCGAGCTCGCCGCGCCCCTGCGCGTCGATGAGCGCCTGTAAATTCGTCCCACCGCCCGAGACGAGAACGACGATATTTTTCAATCCGACCGCCTCCTTTCTTTTTTATGCTTTCTTTTTTATTTATGGAAGGTGTGCCGCGCGGCACGCCTTCCGTAAATTAAAAAGTTATTCTAACCTTAATTTTTCCTCGCCCTTCTCGATCACGCCGATCTCATACGCCGCGATCCCGTGTTCTTTTAGGAGGGCGATCGCCGCCGCCGTCTCCGACCGAGGGAGGACGACCGACATCCCGATCCCCATATTAAAGGTGTTGTACATATCGTGCTCCGAGATGTCGCCCTTTTCTTGGAGATAGCGGAAGATATACGGAACGTCGTAGGCGCTTTTATTCACGACCGCCGTATAGCCGTCGAGGATCGAGCGCGGGATATTCTCGTTAAATCCGCCGCCCGTGATGTGGCTCACCGCCTTGACATGTGCGCTTTCGAGGAGCGCGAGCATCGGCTTAACGTAGATCGCTGTCGGCTCGAGGAGCGTTTCGCCGAGCGTCCGCCCGTCGGGGAGCGTCTCGTCGAGGACGGCGCGGTTGTCGATCCCAAAAACCTTCCTCACGAGCGAAAAGCCGTTGGAATGTACCCCCGTCGAAGCCAGCCCAAGGATCGCGTCCCCCGCCTCGACCGTGTTGTTGTCGACGATCTTCTTCTCGTCGACGACCCCGACGCTAAAGCCCGCGATGTCATATTCCCCAACGGGCATCATACCGGGATGCTCCGCCGTTTCCCCGCCGATCAAGGCGCAACCCGAACGAACGCACCCGTCCGCCACGCCCTTCACGATCTCGGCGATCCTTTCGGGGATGTTTTTTTCACAGGCGATATAATCGAGGAAAAAAAGCGGTCTCGCCCCACAACAGATGATGTCGTTCACACACATCGCCACCGCGTCGATCCCGATCGTGTCGTGGCGGTCGAGGAGAAAGGCGAGCTTGAGCTTCGTCCCGACCCCGTCCGTCCCCGAGACAAAAACGGGCTTTTCGATCCCCGTAAGATCGGGCGCGAATAAGCCACCGAAGCCGCCGATCCCGTCGACCACGCCGGGGATCTTGGTGCGCTCCACGTCCTTTTTCATGAGCCTCACCGACTCATACCCTGCGGTCACGTCTACGCCCGCCGCTTTATAGCTTTCCGAAAAACTGTTTTCCATAATTGTTCCTTTCTGTTTTTGTTAGAGAGATTTTTTTGAGAATTTTTAAGAGAAGAATATATTTTATCGAGGGCGCTGCCCTCGGACTCCCGCAAGCCTTTGAAAAGGCTTGACCTAAACTTCTATGATCTTTTTTCAATTCTGTACAAAATAACGCCTTTCATCTATTCGCATATTCTGCACAGAACTTGTGTGGAATTGCAATTTTCCAATTCTTATAATAATTTGTATAATCGGATATTGATTTTCGCTTCCTTTTGGCACAAAAGGAAGTGGGGTTCGGGGCAACGCCCCGAAATCATTTTTTTCTCTCGCGTCTTCTCTCACGCGTCCTCTCTCTCGCGTCTCTCTCACGTTCCCTTCCGTTCGCCGATCTTTTGTTCAAAGCGGTTTTTCCCGGTCTCGGCGGGTACGCCCGCCGGGTACTCGCCGTTGAAGCAGGCGGTACAATAGCCGCAGTCTCCGCCCTCGGGACAGACCGCGAGCTTTTTGGCGTTCTCGACGCTCAGATAGCCGAGCGAATCCGCGCCGATCAGTTCCGCGATCTCGGGGACGGTATGGTGACAGGCGATCAAGCTCTCGCGCGAATCGATGTCCGTCCCGTAGTAACAGGGATTAAGAAACGGCGGCGCGGAGACCCTGACGTGTACCTCCGACGCGCCCGCCTCGCGAAGGAGGCGAACGATCCGACCGCAGGTCGTCCCCCGGACGATCGAGTCGTCGATCATGACGATCCGCTTCCCCCGAATGACGCTCGCGATCGGGTTCAGCTTGATCTTTACCTTATCCTCGCGGCTCGACTGACCGGGGGAGATAAACGTCCGCCCGATGTACTTATTCTTGATAAAGCCGATCCCGTAGGGGATCCCCGACTGGCGGGCGTAGCCGACCGCCGCGTCGATCCCCGAATCGGGTACGCCGATCACGAGATCCGCCTGTACCGGGTGCTCCAGCGCGAGGAAAGCCCCCGCGCGAAGCCGCGCCTCGTGGACCGACGCCCCGTCGATCACGGAGTCGGGGCGGGCGAAATAGATATACTCAAAGACACAGAGCGCCTTTTCCCTTTTCCCACAGTGGTCGCGGAGCGAGCGAACGCCGTTTTTATCGAATACGACGATCTCGCCCGGCTCGACGTCGCGGATAAACTCCGCGCCGACCGCGTCGAGCGCACAGCTCTCGGAGGCGGCGATATACGTCCCGTCCTCGCGCCTTCCAAAGCATAAAGGGCGAAAGCCGTTCTCGTCCCGCGCGAGGATGAGCTTCGCGGGGGACATCACGACGAGCGAATAAGCGCCCTTGATCCGCCCCATCGCGCGATTCAGCGCCTCCTCGATCGACGGCGCGGTGAGCCGCTCCTTCGTTATAAGATAAGAGATCACCTCGGTGTCGCTCGTGGTATGAAAGATCGAACCCTGAAGCTCGAGCTCGCGCCGCAATTCATACGTATTGACGAGATTTCCGTTGTGGGCGAGCGCCATACGCCCTTTGATATGATTGACGAGGATCGGCTGGGCGTTGAGGCGGGCGTTCGCCCCCGTCGTCCCATAGCGGACGTGACCGACCGCCATATTCCCCTTCCCGAGGGTCTCTAAGACCGTTGGGGTAAAAACGTCGTTCACTAAGCCGACGTCCTTATACGCGTTAAAAAGCCCGTCGTCGTTTACGACGATGCCACAGCTCTCCTGTCCCCGATGTTGGAGGGCGTATAAGCCGTAATAGGCGGTGAGGGCGGCGTTTCCCCGCGCGGGGGAATAAACGCCGAAGACCCCGCATTCCTCATGGATCGTTCCCGACATACGCCCTTACTCCTTCCCGTCCCAACAGTAGGTACAGAGCCGGTCGGCGGGTAGCCCGATCGCCCGCTCGGTTCCCGGGAGCGTCTGAAACTCGAGCGAGGTCAGCTTTAGGCGGCGACAGATCTCGTCGCGGAGCTTACGCCCGCGCTCGGTCTCGGAGGTACTGTATTCCCGTATGTATCTCGTTCCCTCGTCGCCCTCGAGCTCGTCGATGATCTGACGCGCGATCAGCTCCATCTCCGACGTGCTTCGCGAGAAGTTGAGATACTTACAGCCGTACATGATCGGCGGACAAGCCGAGCGCATATGAACCTCCTTTGCCCCGTTCTCATAGAGAAACTCGACCGTCTCGCGCATCTGCGTTCCCCTCACGATACTGTCGTCGACGAATAAGAGCTTTTTCCCCTCGATCAGCTCGTGTACCGGGATCAGCTTCATCTTCGCGACCTGATTTCTCATCGACTGGTTTTGGGGCATAAAGCTTCGCGGCCACGTCGGCGTATATTTTATAAAGGGTCGCGCGAAGGGGATCCCGCTTCGGTTGGCGTAGCCGATCGCGTGGGGCGTCCCCGAGTCGGGGATCCCGCAGATATAGTCCACGTCGGGAAGCCGTCCGTTTTTGATGTCCGTCTCCGCCATGATCTCGCCGTTACGCGTCCGCATCGCCTCGACGGTCACGCCCTCATAGACCGCCGTCGGATAGCCGTAGTATGTCCAGAGGAAGGAACAGATCCTCATATCCTCGCCCCCCGGCGAAAGCACCTCGCACCCCTCGGACGTGATACTCACGATCTCGCCGGGGCTAAGCTCCTTCGCCGTCGTATAGCCGAGCTTTTGATAGGCGAAGGACTCGAAGGAAACGCAGTAGCCGTCCTCCCGCCGCCCGACGAGGATCGGTAACCGCCCGCGCTTATCCCGCGCGGCGATGATCGAGTCGGGGGTGAGGATCGCGAGCGACATCGTCCCCTCGATCTTATCTTGAGCGTATCGTATCCCGTCGGTGAAGCTCTCTTTTTGGGCGATGAGCGCGCCGATCAGCGCCCCGGAATTGATATGCCCGCTGCTCATCGCCTCAAAGTTGGCGCACCCGCTGTCCAAAAGCTCTTTTGAGAGCGCGTCGGCGTTTCGGATGATCCCGACGCTCGTGATCGCGTAAAGCCCGAGCTTTGAGGTGACGAGGATCGGCTGAGGGTCGGTGTCGCTGATACAGCCGAGACAGAGTCTACCGCTCATACCCGCCGCGTCGTCCTCAAACTTTGTCCGAAACGGGGAATTTTCGATACTGTGGATCGAGCGCTGAAAGCCGCGCTCGGGCGAATACGCCGCCATACCGCCGCGCCTCGTCCCGAGGTGGGAATGATAGTCCGTACCGAAAAATACGTCGCTGATACAGTCGTTTTTGGAAGCCGCTCCGAAAAATCCTCCCATCGTGTGAAATCTCCTTTCTGCGGTCAAGACCCGCTCATTCGCCGAATACCCGCTTCATCATCTCTTGATACGCGTCCTCTACGCCGCCCATATCGCGGCGAAAGCGGTCTTTATCGAGCTTCTCGTGCGTTTTTGCGTCCCAAAAGCGACAGGTATCGGGCGAGATCTCGTCCGCGAGGAGGATCTTCCCGTGAAAACGCCCGAACTCGATCTTAAAGTCGATGAGGTCGACGCCGACCTCCTTAAAAAAGCGGAGCATAAAATCATTGACGGCGAAGGCGTATTTCGCGATCGTGTCAAGCTCCTCCCTCGTCGCGAGGTCGAGCGCGAGCGCGTAATAGTCGTTGATAAAGGGGTCGCCGAGGTCGTCGTTTTTATAGCTGAATTCGAGCGTCGGACAAGAGAGCTTACGCCCCTCCTCGATCCCGAGCTTTTTTGAGAAGCTCCCCGCCGCGACGTTACGGACGATGACCTCGAGCGGGACGATCTCGACCTTTTTTACGACCGTCTCGCGGTCGCTCAGCTCCTCGACGAGGTGGGTCGGTATCCCCTCCTTCTCGAGTAAGCCGAACATACGGTTCGTCATACGGTTATTGACCGCGCCCTTCCCGACGATCGTCCCCTTCTTCTGACCGTTAAAGGCGGTCGCGTCGTCCTTATACGAGACGATGACGAGATCGGGGTCGTCCGTGGCGAAGACCTTCTTCGCCTTTCCTTCGTAAAGCTGTTCTCTTTTTTCCATGGTGTGTACTTCCTTTCTTTGACTTTTGGTCGTTTCGTTTTTTGTTTTTTATTTTGTGAAGGGGCGGTAGCCCCCGCTTTTTCCGTGTGTTTCAGCGCCCGGCATAAGGGGAAAGCCGGCGGCGTTTTCCGAGGGACGGATAAGCTTTTAATGAACCCCGTTTCGGATCTCCTCCGCCGCGCTTTGGAGCTTCTCATCGGCGGCGAGGTTTTTTTGGTGTTGAGCCTCGCGGAAGTCCGCGTATTTCGCCGCGAGCGCCTCGTCGCCGACGGCGAGGATCTGGACGGCGAGATAGCCCGCGTTCGCGGCGCAGTCGATCCCCACACAAGCCACCGGCACGCCGGGCGGCATCATCACCGACGAGAGAAGCGCGTCGACCCCCTCGAGCGCCTTCGCCTTAACGGGGAGGGCGATCACCGGGAGGTCGGTATTCGCCGCTAGCGCCCCCGCGAGATGCGCCGCCATACCCGCCGCCCCGATTAGGACGCCGAAGCCGTTATCCCGCGCGGCTTTGGCGAAAGCCGCCGTCTCGGCGGACGAGCGGTGAGCCGAGAGGACGCGAAGCTCAAACGGCACGCCGAACGAGGCGCAGACCTCCGCCGCCTTTCTCACGATCGGGAGGTCGCTGTCGCTCCCCATAACGATCCCTATTTTTTTCATTTTTATGACCATTCCTTTCCTTATGGAGGCAGTTTGTTCCGAGAAGTGCGGCTTTGCTGCGCCGAGGCACAAACTTTACCTACCCTTTCCGCGCCGAAGGGCGCATTGTCTCACCTTTATTATATAACCCGATTTTTACGAAGTCAACTCGCCGCTCAAACGACCTTCCCCAAAAAATCAACCGCCAGAGCCGCCGAAAAATAAAAAAGCCGTGCGAAAAACGCATAGCCGTTTTTATGCTATTCCCCCGTTTGAGCCGCCCACGCGCGACAAACTAAGCCCGTATCTTTTTAATCCAAGCATATCGCGCATATCAATCACCCCGAACCATACCATATAAAATAATAAAACCGAGCCGAGGCGACCCGCCGCTTGACCCACCTCTATTGTACAATATTTCCGCCGTAAATTCAAGCTTTTTCGCGAAAATTTTTTTACTTTTTTTCCGCGCCCCAAAAAGAACGGGAAAAGGAAGGGGAAACGGCGGCGGTCGGTTACAGCTCGGATACGATCCGAGTGTTTTAACGCCGAGGGGGCGATTTTATCCCGAAGGAAAATATTTCGTCATTTTCACCAAATACGTTCCACGAGTTGAGAAAATTTTGTCGTCAAAAATCGCTTCATCTTATTTTTTCCGACGGATCGCTCCGCGCGTGAAGCGCCGATTTCAGCGGAAAAACCCGAGTCGAGCGGATAGGACCGATCCCGTCGGGGGGCGCGGACGGGGGGTTCGTGATTTTTACTAAAATCGACGAAAAAAATAAATTTTGGAAACGTTTTCTCCGACGCGTGGCAAAAAAATTTGAAAAAAAGACTTGCAAAATTATAAATTTTGTGATATAGTTACAAATGAAGATCACGGAAAGTAAGGACGGGGTCACCCGCCGCCGTGATCAAAGATCAACCGAACGGTTTTTAAAAACCGAACGACAATTTATTTGGAGGAAAAAAGTTATGAAGAAGAGAATAATGACAACGCTTTTGGCGTCGGCTATGCTTCTCTCGATCGCCGGCTGTGATTCCAGCACGGAGACGACCACCACGACGACGGCGGCTCCTGCGGCGAACGGCACGACGACCCCTGCGGCGGCGGACGACAACGCGGACACGCCCGATACGCCGGACGACACCGCGAGCGACGCGACGGACGACGCCGACAAGCATACCGTTGAGTACGGCGACACCTCCGCCGATACCGGTAAGGTGTTAAACATCTACTGCTGGAACGATGAATTCCAACAGAGATTTAACGGCTACGCGGCGGATCTCGTTCCGGCGGACGTGACCGTAAACTGGGTCATCAACACCAACGAGGGCGGCGTTTATCAGCAGGCTCTCGACAGCGCGCTCCAGGCTCAGTCCTCGGCGGCTGACGACGATAAGGTCGACATCTTCTTGATCGAGGCGGACTACGCGTTAAAGTACACGGGTTCTCCCTACGCGATGAACATTTCCGACCTCGGGATCACGAGCGCGGATCTCTCCGACCAGTATAAGTATACTCAGGAGATCGTTACCGCGAACGGTCAGTTAAAGGGCGTTACTTGGCAGGCTACCCCCGGTCTTTTCGCTTACAGACGCTCGATCGCGACCGAGGTACTCGGGACGGACGACCCGGCGGAAGTACAGAAGGCAGTAGCGGACTGGGATAAGTTCGACGAGACCGCCGCTAAGATGAAGGAAGCGGGCTACTACATGCTCGCGGGCTTTGACGACAGCTATCGTGTATTCTCCAATAACGTTTCGAGACCGTGGGTCGTTGACGGAAAGCTCGAGATCGACCCGAACATCATGAACTGGGTAGATCAGACCATGGACTACACCGAAAAGGGTTATAACAACAAGGTAAAGCTCTGGGATCCCGCTTGGGCGGCTGAACAGGGTCCGAGCGGTAAGAGCTTCGGCTTCTTCTACTCGACTTGGGGCATCAACTTCACGCTTCTCGGCAACTCGCTCGAGACCGCGGTAGCGGACGGCGGTAAGGAAGAAGTCGGCAACGGTATCTACGGCGACTACGCGGTATGTGAAGGTCCCGCGCCTTACTACTGGGGCGGTACTTGGATCTGCGCCGCGACCGGCACGGATAACGCGGTTCTCGTCGCGAACGTTATGAAGAGACTGACCTGTGACTCCGAGACTCAGAAGCAGATCACCATCGACACTCAGGATTACACCAACACCGTTGTGGGTATGAACTCGATCGCGAACGATCCGAACTACGGTTCTTCGTTCCTCGGCGGTCAGAACCACATCGCGCTCTTCGCGGAAGCCGCGCCGAACATCGACTGCTCGAACATCTCGGCGTATGACCAGCTCGCGAACGAAAATCTCCAGACCTGCATGCACGACTACTTCAACGGCGAAGTTACCAAGGAACAGGCGCTCAACAACTTCTATCAGATGATGAAGGACACCTATCCCGAGCTTACCGTTCCCGAGGCGTAATCAGGCTTACGAAGGATTTCGTAAAAAATATTGATTAAACAAAAAGGGAGTAAGTATGTGAAAAAACTTCTTACTCCCTATTTTGTACAAGGTTGCCGACTTCGGCAACCGCCGGAGCGTCGAACCGTAAAAAGATCGGTCGGTTTGTTAAAAAAATCTGTCTAAATCGATCAAGATCGGATACGTTCGAGACCGTTGGGGTCGGCGTTGCGGCGATTGCCGAGGGAGGTAAATCAATCAGAAAGGTGGGCTTCGGCGTTATGGCGAATAAAAGCGCGGCGGCTACGACTAAGAGAAAAAGCATCAGCTATGAGAAATGGGGCTATTTCTTTATCGCGCCGTTTATCATCGTCTTCGTTGTGTTCCAGCTCGTCCCCCTCGTGGAAACGTTCTATTACAGCTTCTTCGAGAAGTATACGAACACCGCCACCTGGGAAGAGATCGAACAGTTCGTAGGCTTTAAAAATTATGTAACGATCTTCTCCGAGGGAAGAATTTTCCAGTTCCTCGGAAACACGATGATCATGTGGGTCATGGGCTTTATCCCGCAGATCGCGGTCTCTCTCCTTTTCGCGTACTGGTTTACGAGTGCGCGGCTACGCTTAAAAGCCCTCGGCTTTTTTAAAACGGTCATGTATATGCCGAACCTCATCATGGCGGCGGCGTTCTCTATGATGTTTATGATGCTCTTTAACGACATCGGTCCGATCAACTCGATCATTAAATCGGTCAATAACGGAGAAGCTTACCAGTTCCTCTTCCATCCTACCTCCGCCCGAGCGCTCGTCGCGCTGATGAACTTCTTGATGTGGTTCGGGAATACGACGATCCTCTTAATGGCGGCGATGATGGGGATCGACGCGTCGCTCATCGAGGCGGCGGAGATCGACGGCTGTACCTCGACTCAGATCTTTACTAAGATCACGATGCCGCTTATTCGACCGATCCTCGTCTATGTATTGATCACGTCGCTGATCGGCGGGTTACAGATGTATGACGTACCCTCGATCTTAACGAACGGGATCGGTAGCCCGAATAACTCGACCATGACGCTCATTATGTACTTAAATCAGCTCATCACACGGTCTAAGAACTATGGCGCGGGCGGCGCGGTATCGGTATGTATCTTTATTATCTGTGCGGCGCTGAGCTTAGTCGTATTCTACTTCTTTACCGACGCGGGGACGTCTCGCCGCGAAAAGAAGCAGATGAAAAGAGCCGCGGCAAAGGGGGTAAGATAACATGGCTTCTAAAATGAATCCTTATGACGAAGAAAAAAGCATGTCCTTGACGATCCATCGGATCGTATGTTATGTGGTTCTCTCGATCTTCGCGATCTTAGCGCTCCTTTTTGTCTACCTGCTCTTTATCAACGCGACCCGCTCACATAACGCGATCCAAACGTCGCTCTCCTTCCTCCCCGGCGGGAGTCTTATCAATAACTTTAATAAGGTTATGGCGGACGAGAATATCCAGATCCTTCGCGGGCTCTTAAACTCGCTCATTATCGCGGGGCTCTCGGCGATCTTCTCGATCTACTTCTCGGGAATGACCGCTTACGGTATCCACGTCTATAACTTTAAAGGGAAGAACGCGCTTTTTACCTTTATCCTGATCATTATGACGATCCCGACTCAGATCTCGGCGCTCGGTTTTTATAACCAGATGACGAGCTGGGGGCTGTTAAACAACTACATACCGCTCGTCGTACCCTCGATCGCGGCGCCCTCCGTATTCTTCTTTATGAAGCAATATATGGACGGTTCGCTCCCGCTCGAGATCGTTGAGGCGGCGCGTATGGACGGGTCTAACGAGTTTCGTACCTATAATCAGATTATCCTCCCGATCTTAAAGCCGGCGTTCGCGGTTCAGGCGATCTTCGCCTTCACCTCGTCGTGGAATAACTACTTCCTTCCCGCTTTAATTTTGGACAAAGCCGATATGAAGACCATGCCTCTTTGGATCGCGTATGTGCGCGGACGCGAGGCGGCGCATAACGACTTCGGCGAGGTCTATATGGTACTCGCGCTCGCGATCTTACCCGTTATGATCGTTTACTTCTGTTTCTCTAAATTTATCGTCGCGGGCGTTACGCTCGGCGCGGTAAAGGGCTAAAAAAGATATATAAATTTACTCTAACACACGGTATATAGATGAACCCCCTCTCGCCTCGGCGAGAGGGGGTAACCGTTTGGGGCGTTTTTTTAATTTTGGGAAGGCGCGGTTTCCCGCGACCTATGATAAAACGGCGACTGTCCTCTACGTCTGAAACCGCCGTTTTTATGAGAGGCGGAGCGCTCCGCGCTTTCCCAAAATTAAAAAAAAGAAAAAATTTTAAAAAAATTTAAAAAATTTTTTTGAACGATGCAATAATTTGGCATTGTGAATTGTATTATAAGTAGAGGGTTTTAAAGGACAGGCTCGTTAGGGGGGATCGTATGGTGGAATTAAACGCGGCGGAGATCGAGCGGAGCTTTGATCTTTACGCGGATATGTTGCTTCGGCTCGCGTTTCAGCACGTTAAAAACCAACAGGACGCCGAGGACATCGTCCAAGACGCGTTTTTACGGCTGCAACAACAAGGCTCGCTCGAATCGCGCGAGCATATCAAATCTTGGCTGATCCATGTGACCTCAAATCTTTGTGTCAATGAGCTTCGCCGCGCCAAGCGGCGAAGAGAGGTCCCGCTTGAGGACGCGTGGGTCAGGCGGGACGAGGCACAAACGAATGTCTTAGAGCTTATCGGTAAGCTCGACCCAAAGTATCGAAACGCCCTCTACCTTCATTATTACGAGGGCTATCGGACAACGGAAATCGCCGAAATTTATCATGTTCCGCCAAACACGGTCGTAACGTGGCTAAAGCGCGGAAGAGAGCGGCTAAAGCTTGTGATTGAGGAGGAAGCGTATGAATATTAAGGATTATAAAAAGGCGTTTGACGGGATCCGCGCGACGGAGGCTTTTAAAAAGCGCGTGATGGATTCCGTCCGCGAGGCGGACGAGGCGAAAAAGCGCTCCGTCGCGAAGCATAGACTGCGCCTCGCCCCGATCCTTCTCGGGGCGGCGGGCGCGGCGGCGGCTTTTGCGCTCATCATCGCGGGCGGCGGCTTTTTACGAAGCCTTTTCGCCGAGGAGCGCTCGATCGTCGTGACCGCGTCGGAGTATCCCGATCTCGGCGGCGGCTCGCCCGCGCTCGCGCCCGGGAAAAATACCGTCGGCGAGCTCGCTACGCCGAAGCTCGACCATTCGCCCGACGTATACGAGCGTATGCCCGCGCTGAAGGATAATGAGACGCGCTCCGCGCCCTTCTCCGCCCGCTTTACGACCTTCGGCGACGCGCTGATCGAGGCGGTCGGGACGGACGCCTTCGCCGCGTGGCGGGATCATTTCGTCGCCGATCCCCCCTATTATACCTTTTATAATAACCCGAACCTCCTCTCCTTCGTGACCTACTTCGAGATCGACGAAGGAGAAGCGCGGCGGCTTCTCGCCGCCCGAGGCGGCTTTAATGAGTCGGAGATTGGGGCGATCGCGGGGCGCGACGAGAGCTTATGCCGCCGCCTCTTCGTGAGCGACGAGCTGCCGCTCCTTCGCGCCGGGGAAGAGGGATTTTTCTTCTACACCATGGAGAACCTATACGAGATGTCCTCGGACGAGCTGACCGCGATCTTCGTCGAGCTGGGCGTACCCGCCGACCGACCGCCCGAGGCGCTCGCGCTCCTACGCGAATGGGCGGAGACCCTCGGCGACGACGTTTATACGGCGGCGGTCGAGCGAAAGTCGCTCCTCGTCTCGGCGGCGCTCTTTGAACAAAGCCGCCCCTCCCTCGCGGAAGGCTCGGAGCTTTACGCGATCTATGACCCCGCCGTGTCCGACTTTAACGAAACGATCGACCTCGGCGGCGTCGAGATCTATAACTACGTCTTAAAGCTCGTTAAAGACAGCGCCCCCGATGAAAAAACCTATGAGACCGCGATCGGCGGCGCGGCGGGTATATCAAACCGCGCGACGATCCCGAGCTATCGCCGCCTACTCACGATCGAGAGCCTTAACATCACCCCCGATCGGCTCGCCGAGGCGCTCAATATGATCGACCGCCATTATTATGGTCAGACGGGCGCGGCGCTTTATTCCGCCGCGACGCTCGAGACGATCCTTTATGGGACGGATCAGGAATTTGAAGAAATTTTCCTCAGCCCCTATACGTTTTGTTCCGAGGAAAACGCACTCGGGAGCGTATGGCTCAGCGGGGCGGAAATTTATGAAGCGCCCGTCTCGGCGTGGCTCGGGTACGCTGATCTGAGTTCGGAATACTTACAGCGGCTCGAGGACGCGCTCGAGGGGATGCAAAAAGAATTCTTCCGCCAAAAGGTCGAATACTATCGGGAGATCCGCCTTCTTACCGCCGATAAGCTCGACGGCGGGGCGCTGGCGGCGGACGACGCGCTCGTCGAGATGCCGCCGCTCCCCGAAACGCTCCAAACGGCGCTCGCCACAGCGCAATACGGCGTAACCAACGTCAGCGGCACGGGGATCTATTACGCTTCGCTGACCGAACTCGCGGCGCTAAGGCTCAACGGATATGACCTACTTAACGACGTTCGGCGTATGATCGACGAAAATCCCGCGCTCCAAGCCTATGAATATAAAGCGCCGCTTTTACGGAAGGCGTATCTCTACCTCTGGCATACCGACGGGGTAAACCTCTATCGGGACGAATACCTCGAATCGCTCGAGCTTTTCGCGGACTCGGATTATACCGCCCTCACGGACGGGGAAACGCTCTATATCGGCTATCACAACGCCGATCTCACCCATACGGAGGACAGCCCGATCGCCGAATACGCCGCCGCGCACCACTTGACGCGGATCGCGCCTTATTCGGAGTACGGCGCGACCGAGGAGACAAAGACGACCTTCGTCCGCGACTTCATGGGCGAGAACGCCCTTTATCTCGCGGTCACCCCAAACCCGCTCCTCCCCGAGGCGGGGGCGCGCGGGGTATGGATCTGTGCGGGCTATAACTATGACCCGTGGCTCGAGTATGATCACGCGGGGCTCGATTTTGCGGCGGCGGAGGGCGACGCGGTCGCCGACGGGGTCGTTATAAGTACGGCGAACGAGCCGGTCGGCTATGGGAATTGTATCGCCCTCGACCACGGAGACGGGCTGATCTCGCTTTACGCTCACTGCTCCGAGCTTTATGTTACCGAGGGGCAGGCGGTAAAACAGGGCGAGATCGTCGCCGCCGCCGGGAACAGCGGCTATTCGACGGGCGCACACCTTCACTTTGAGATGAGAAAGGACGGCACGCCGATCGACCCGACCCCCTACTTAAACGGGGAGGTGGAGATCGAAGAATATCACCTGATCGCCGAAAACGGGGAATAACGTACACCTTCACAAAAAGAAAAACAAAAAAATCAAAAACAAAACGGAAAGGATGATCTTATTATGAAAAAAACGATCGCACTTATCGCCGCAGTCGCGCTCCTCGCCTCCTGCGCGGCGGAGACAACGCCGACGGAGACGACGACCCCTCCCGCCGAAACAACGACTCCTCCCGCCGAAACGACGACCGAGCCCGAGACGACCCCGCCCCCCGAGACGATGGCGGATCGGGGCGAACGGATCGACGTCGGAGTCGCGAGCTTCTACTACACCGAGGTCGACCCCGCGCTCCTGAATTTTTACAAAAACGAGGCGGAGGAGGTGAGCGGGTTCTATTCCTTCGACTACGCCTACGCCTTCGGGACGAGCGTGTACGACGACAGCGAGCTTCACCCCGAGCGCTTTGACGTCGCGAGCTATCGATATGACCCCGCCGAGGAATATCGCGCCGCCGAGCCTTTTGAGATCCGCGCGGGTGACTCCGTTGGCGGCTATCGGATCAAGTCGGCGAAGACCATGATCGCACCGACGGATATGGGCTATGGCGAGAACACAATCATCGAGAACGGCTTTGAGCTCGACGGCGAATATACCTTTACGGGCGTGCTTCGCTTCTTTTATGAGGAGGACTATATGATCGGCGCGGGCGAGATCCAGTTCTTCCCCGCCGAGCCGCTGACCGACTTCCCCGTCCCGCTCGGCTTCGGGGCGACCCCTCCTTCTTCAACGATCTCGGCGTTTACAGCGAGCTGATGAACGGCTTTCGCGTCGGGAATCTCTTCACGGGCGCGGAGTGGGGACAGTCGACCTTTGACGCGGAGACCGGCGAGTACATCTCGGTGAAGATCGACGAAGACGTTCTGAAGGAGCTGGAGCGAATGTTCGGCGACGAGACCGGTTACAGCGAGCGCCGCGTGACCGTTACCCTAAAGGACATCTCCCTCGCGTACAGCGAACAGTTCGGCGCGGGAAGATGTACCGCCTCAATCGCCGCTGTTGAGGAGATTTAACGAGAGATTTTTTGAGAGATTTTTAAGAGAAAGAATATTTTAGGCGGGGGACGCCGTCCTCCGAACCCCCTGCAAGCCTTTGAAAAGGCTTGACCTAAACTTTTAATATTGCTTTATTTCATTTAATGAAAATAAAAAGTCTGCACGATTAGGCAAGATTAGATGCTTGAATAATCGTACAGACTTTCGTTTTTGGGTTTACAAATACCCAAATTGACAAATAGAAGAAAAGTTTAAATTTATGAAAAGATTGAAATAAGATTATTAAAGTTTAGATCAACTCTTTTCAAAGGGTTGCAGGGGGTCTGGGTGAACGCTTTGCTTGCGCCGCGTCCGTGCGGCGCTTGGGGCGTTCACCTGCAAGCCTCCTGCTTGCGGGACAGCGTCCCCACAAATAATTTTTTATTTCTCTTTCTTTTCTCCCGCGTCCTCCTTCGCGTCCTCCTCGGGGATCGCGCCGTAGGTGAATGAGCCGTCCTCGCTTTGGATACCCGCGATCTCGTTTACGTCGATGATCCTTGAGAAGGTCGCGAGGTAATAGGGTACACCCTTATAGCCGCGCCCCGTTTCGTCGCCCACGCCGCCGTTGTAATCGCCATAGCCGATGAGGGGTTCGCCGTCCTTCCCGTAAATTTCGACGAATTTCGGGACGTCGAGGCTTACGATCTCGCGGTCGCCGAGCCATTCCTTATCATAGACGAGCTCGATACTGATCGGGGTGATATGCGCCGAGACCGTTACGCCGTCCGCGTTTTTAAGTTCGACGTCCTTACTCTCGGGGGAAACGTCGAGCGCGACCTTAAAGGTGATCGAGCCGGGGTCGAGGACTTCTTCGGGGGACAGCTCCTCGACGGGCTGGAGCTTTAGCATACCCGAATCGCGCAGGACGTAATAATACGTCACCGTGACCTCCTCGGGCGAGCTGTCCTTCTCCACATGGTCGTAAACGCAGTAGGCTTGGAGCGTCCCGTCGTCGTTGACGCGCCACCACTGGTGACCGCTTTGAGAGATCTCCTCCGCCATGAAGGTACTCGAATAGTCGTGTCCCTCGGCGAAGGGTTCGCCGTTTTTATCCGAGATATTGACGGAGAGCATCAAGACCATCCCGTCGTAGACCGCGCCGTCGAGGCGAACGTCGTAATTTGTAAACGTATTCTCGATCACCTCCGCGTTCGCGAGCATGGGATCGAGGCGATCCTGCGCCGGCTCCTCCTGATGACCGAAAAGTCCGCTGACGAGCCGCCCGTAGTCCCATTCCGAGACCGCGCCCGCCGTGATCGTTACGCCCGCCGCGACCGCCGCCGCGACAAGCCCCGTGATTGCTTTTTTACCGATTTTCATGGTTCTTTCCTTTCGTTTTTGGGGAGGCTCGCCGACCCGCCCCCGATCGATCTCGTCGAAGGTATAGGCGGAGAGCTCCCGATCGATCTCTTCACGTATATTTTTCATCATGATGACCGTTCCTTTCCCGTTAAGGGTGTTTCGGGGGACGCGCGCCGCTCCCCCGCCTGTGGGTCTTCGCCGAAGTATTCCGCGCCGAGGCTCTCGCGGAGAAGCTCCCGCGCCCGACGGACGCGGTACGCCATCGCAGTCTGAGGTACGCCGGCGAGCCGCGCCGCCTCCTTCACGGTGAAGCCGTTATAGAAGCAGAGAACCGCCGCCTCGCGGTAGATGGGCTTTAGCGCCCCGATCGCCGCCGAGACCGTGAGCCGATCGTCGCGGGCGGCGTATTCGTCCCGCCCCGCGAGGCTCTCGAGCGGCTCGCTCCCGAGATTTCGGCGTACCGCCGGGGAGCGGAGGGTATCCTTACAGAGATTGACCGCGATCCGTATCAGCCACGTTTTTTCGGACGAGCCGCCGCAAAAGCCCGAGATCGTCCGCATAGCGCGGAGATAGGTCTCCATCGCCGCGTCCTCCGCCGCCTCGCGGTTTTTTAAGATAAGGAGACAGGTTCGGAATACTTCGTCGCCGTATTTTTGAAACAGCTCGGCGATGCTGTCGGTACCGTTGTTCAAGTTTTCGCCCCCTTCATAACATTAGACGAGACAAAGCGGGAATTTTAGAGTTTTTTTGAAAAAATTTCTTTTTTATTTTTTGGGGGAAGGAGCGATACTCCCCACCCTTTTGTTTCTTTTTACAGTATACCACGTCTCCGCTTTGATCGACGTAACCGACGCGGATAATCGCGGGCAAATTTATAAATTCCCCGACAGACGACAAGACCGAAAAGCGGGTCATCCGCTTTTAAACGGATTATAGTATTACAGGCTCTCCGATCGAGCGGAGAGCCTGTTTTATTTTTACCGCTATGATTAAAACCCGCCAAAATCAAGCCAAAGCCGGGATCTATGCGGTTTTACATAGTTTTTTGTCTACGGTTTTGATTTCGGATCGATATTATGATACCTGATCATATCGCTCGGGGAGCAGTTCAGGACATAACAGATCCGCGCCAACACGTCTAAGTCGAGCTTCTCGACCTTATTGGAATACCACTTATTGATCACCTCAAAGCGCGTGTTGGACGCCTTCGCGAGATAGTTCCGCGTTAAGCCGCGCTCGTCCAAGATTTCCTTCAGACAAACGTCTATTTTCCCGTAATCCTTGATCGTTATGATCGTGACCGCGTTTTCCATATAATCACTCCCCCCTCGGAAAAGCTAAACCTCGCTATCGTTCCTCATCGCCTCGATCATCTGTAAGACCGCGTCTTTCTGCTTTACGGTGAGGTTTACCCAGCCGTCAAATATGCGCCGAAGCTCGGGGGTCAGCTCGACCGTTTCGCCGTCCGCGAAAAATTGAGAAAGCGTGATCCCGAAGCCTTGACAGATCAGCTCTAAAGTCGGGATCGACGGGATCGTGTTTCGTTTAAAAATGTTCGTTACCGTGCTTTCCGATAGCCCGCTGTTTTTTGAAAGCCGATAATATGTCCAGCCGCGCTCCTTTAAGAGGCGGTTTAACCGCTCGTTTGTGTCCATCGTTTCTGTTCTTCCCTTCCCGTTTTACCGTCCAACGATAACGCTTATCCCGTTACATTATAACACGGCGATCGGGAAAATGCAAGGAAAATGATCGTATCCCGGTATTTTCGTTTTCCACCCGCGCCTCACAGAATTTTCCCCTCTCCCTATTGAAAAACGGAAAATTTTGTGGTATACTATAAAAAGAGAAGGAGCAGATCGCCGCCGGGCGATCCCTTCCCCAAAAAATAAAAGACGAAACCGCCCCCGACGAACCGTCGGCACGAAAGGAAACCACACAAAAATGGCAGAACAAAAAAACGAAAAAAAAGAGACCGCCGAGGAGAATATCTTCCCCGACCTTAAAAACGAGGCGCTTGTCGAGGCGATGAATAAGATCAAGGAGAACGAGAACCCCGAAACCCAGACCGCCTTTGTCACCGCCGCGCTCGGGGCGAGCTATTTCGCGCCCGTCAATATCCTCGACGCCAACGACGTACCGATCGAGGGGACGGGGAAAATGCAGATCCCCGGCGACGCGAAATTTAACTTCCGCCTTATTAGGAATATGGACGGGGAACAGTTTTTCCCGCTTTTTACCGATATTCCCGAGTTTCAAAAATGGAATAAGGAGGAGAAGATCAAGACGATCGTCGTGACCTTCCCCCAAATGGTCAAGCTCGCCGCCAAAAAAAAGGACGAAACGGGCGGTCTCGTCCTCAACCCGATGGGTCAGAACCTCATCTTTAAGCATGAGCTGATCGACAGCCTTATGAAGCACCTCGAACAGACCGCGAACCGCCCCGAGCCGCCGAAGGAACAGGTCAAGATCCTCTTTGGTAAGCCCGCGAATATCCCCGATACCGTCCTCGACGCGTTTCGTAAGACCCTCTCGCGCAGCCCCGAGCTTCGGGCGGTCTACTTCCTGATGATGAAGCAGGACGAGCGCGAGCATTATCTCTTCGTCTTTGACAGCGACCTCGAGAACGAGCCGCTCAAAAAGATCGCGGATTCCTTCTGCGCGTCGGCGCGGCTCTTTCTCTCAAAATTCCCGGTGATCTCCGCGCCGCTTCGCTCGCCGCTCGGCGAGAACGCGCCGAAGGTGACCGAGCCCTTTTATAAAAAGGAAGCGTAAAACGCGACGAACTCGCCCGACAGCGGAAAGCGTATCGGGCGTTTTTCGATTTTTGTTTTGTGAAGGCGATAAAATCGGGAGGTGAACGATATGAACGACAAGCCCGCGATGACCGACCCTCGGCGCGGACTGAGCGACGAGGAGGTCGCCGAGCGTGTAAGGCTCGGGAGGGTCAACGGCGACCAAAACGTAAAGACGAAATCGGTCAAACAGATCCTCGCGGAGAATGTTTTTACCTTTTTTAACCTCATCAACGTCGTCCTCGCGGCGCTCGTCTTTTTCGTCGGCTCGCCTAAAAACGCGCTCTTCGCCCTTGTGATCGTGTTTAATACCGGGATCGGGATCTTTCAAGAGCTTCGCGCCAAGCGGACGATCGACCGCCTAACGCTCGTCTCCGCGCCAAAGGCGCGCGTCTTACGCGGCGGCGAGGAGCGCGAGATCGCGACAGGCGAGCTTGTCGCCGACGATCTCGTGATCTTTCGGACGGGGGGACAGGCGGCGGCGGACTGTACGGTCGTCGAGGGAGAATGTGAGGTCAACGAAAGTCTCATCACCGGCGAGAGCGACCCGATCTATAAGACCCCGGGCGAAAAGATCCTCTCGGGGAGCTTTATCGTCAGCGGCGAGGCGAAGGCGGTCGTGACCGCGCTCGGGAAGGAGAGCTTCACGAGCCGTATGACCGAGGGCGTAAAATACGTCAAAAAGCCTCAATCAAAGATGATGGACGCGATCAACCTCATCTTAAAGGGGATCGCGATCTGTATCCTCCCGATCATGGGGCTGTTGTTTTTTAACGCGATCTCCGACCCGAGCCAAACGTTTAGCCGCGCGGTGACGAGTACCGTCGCCGCCGTGATCGGTATGATCCCCGAGGGGCTTGTCCTCCTCTCGAGCGTCGTCCTCGCGGTGAGCGCGATCCGCCTCGCCCAAAATAAAACGCTCGTCCAAGACCTCTATTGTATCGAGACGCTCGCGCGGGTCGATACGCTCTGTCTCGATAAAACGGGGACGATCACGGAAGGGAAAATGGCGGTCGAGGAGGTCTGCTCCTTCTCGGGTGAGCCGATCGACGACGAGATGAGGGCGCTCGCGAGCGCCCTCACCGACGTGAACCCGACCCTCCTCGCCGTTCGGGAAAAATGGGATCAAAAGAGCGACAGGGTCGCCGAGAGGGTCGTCCCCTTCTCCTCCGCGAAAAAGTGGAGCGGGGCGTACTTCCCCGGGGTCGGGAGCCTCGTCATGGGCGCGGGGGAATTTATCCTCGGCGACGGCTACGCGGCGATCCGCGCGCGCTCCGAGGCTTTCGCGGCGGGCGGGCGGC
>JAMPCH010000020.1 GCA_023666265.1 Roseburia sp. | reverse complement strand
ATCGCCGCCGTCGCCTCCGCCGAGGGGAGGGGGATCGACGGGAACGCGATCGTCGGGAGCGCCCGAGGGTCGCTCACGGGAAGGGTCGGCGGAGCGTCATAAAGCGCGGTCGAGGCGGTCTCGGCGCTCGGGAGGAGGAGCGCCAGCGGCGAGAGGAGCGCCCCGCCGTAGGGGAGAAGCACCGAGAAAAAGAGAACTCGGCTCTTAACGCGCTCCGTCAGCCCGCGAAGGGGGCGCAGGATCAGGATCGCCGCCGCCCCCGCGCCCGTACCCAAAAGGGAAAGCAGGAGAAAGCACCGAAAAAGCGCCGTCATCGTTCCCGCCCCCTTACTTGAGTCCGTCGAGCCAGCGTTTCAGCTCGTCGAGCTCGCCGCGCGTGATCCCCTCGTCGTCGAGGAGCGACGCGACCATATTTTTGACCGACCCGCCGTAGGCGGAGTTGATGAGCCGCCGCGAGAGGCGGCTATGGTACGCCGTTTTTGAGAGGGTCGCGGAGTAGGTGTTCGCGCCCTTCCCCTTTTCGCGGGTGAGATAACCCTTCTCGACGAGCCGACCCGCGAAGGTCGCGACGGTCTGTACCTTCCAGCCCTTCGTCTCGGCGAAATAGGCGACAAGCTCCGCGACGGTCGCGGGCGCGCCCTTTTCCCAGACGGCGTTCATGACGAGAAGCTCCGCCTCCGATAACGCTTCATTCATAAAAATGACCTCCTTTTTTATATTTACTCTTCTTGTAGTAAACATATTATACTACAACAAGTAGTAAATGTCAAGGGGTCGGGGGATTTTTTGAGGGATGTTTTGATCTTGCCGTAAATTTTTATCGACAAAGATAAAAGCGAACCCCCGAGCGCCGCTCGGGGGTTCGCTTTATTTATTCAAAATCATAAAAAAGTCTTGACAAAGTAAAATAGCCGTGATATAATAACAATGATGAAGGAAATTGTCTCTACGTCGTAAATTTTTTACCGACAAAGACAAAACGAACACCCGAAACCATCCAGTCGGGTGTTCGCTTTTTTATTTATCCGAGGATAAATAAATGCCGGTCTTTTTTACCGATCTCTCTTTATGTAGTCTGTGATGTAGTTGCCTACAACACTCGCCACAACGGAGAGAATGAAGGAAATTATAATCTCCACTTCGTTCGCCTCCTTTCCGACGGAGGAACCGACACCTATATTATATCATACCTTCCTTTTTTTGTCAACGTTCGACACAATAGATAAACCCCCGAGCGGCGCTCGGGGGTTCGCTTATTGGTCGAATACACGGTTGATTTAATCCTCTAAAGTTTTGGAGGTTATCGATCAGCTTTTTCAGCTTTTCGCTCGGGGTCTGCTCATAAATCTCCTTGAGCGTTTCAAGCGTTACGCGAATGAACGCTTTAAGGCAACACCGCACAATTACCGCCTACGGCTTTGCCGTCCCATCGACAGCCATCTTTTCCGCCATATTGCACAGAATATTTTTGAAAGGCGACAGCCTTCCTGCAAAAATTCTGTACAATCTGACGAAAAATCTGACTGCCGCTGGAACGACAATAATTATGCGGTGTAGCCTAAACTGAATGTCGGTCTGTCCTATACGATCGACCTCCTTTTTACGCCTTCCCTACCGAGCCGAAAAGCTCCATTTTTTCCTTCACGGTCGCCTTGATCGCCTCAAAGCCGGGCGCTAAGAGCTTCCTCGGGTCAAAGCCCTTCCCCTGGCGGTCCTTCCCTTCCTCGATGTACTTGCGGGTCGCCTCTTGGAAGGAGAGCTGGCACTCGGTGTTGACGTTGATCTTCGCCACGCCGAGCGAGATCGCCTTTTTGATCATATCCGCCGGGATACCCGTACCGCCGTGGAGAACGAGCGGCATATTCCCGACCTTCGCCTTGACCGCCTCGAGCGTCTCAAAGCTGAGTCCCGCCCAGTTCGCCGGGTACTTCCCGTGGATGTTCCCGATCCCCGCCGCGAGCATTGTCACGCCGAGATCGGCGATCCGCTTACACTCCTCGGGGTCGGCGCATTCGCCCATACCGACGACGCCGTCCTCTTCGCCGCCGATCGAGCCGACCTCCGCCTCGATCGATAGCCCCTTACTCGCGCAGATCCCGACCAGCTCGGTCGTCTTGGCGACATTCTCGTCGATCGGATAGTGAGAGCCGTCAAACATCACGGAGGAGAAGCCCGCGTTGATACACGCGATCGCGCCGTCGTAAGAGCCGTGGTCGAGGTGGAGCGCGACGGGAACGGTGATCTTCAGCTCCTCGAGCATCCCGTTCACCATCCCGACGACCGTCTTATAGCCGCACATATACTTCCCCGCCCCCTCGGATACGCCGAGGATCACCGGCGAGTTCAACTCCTGCGCCGTCAGTAGGATCGCCTTCGTCCATTCGAGGTTGTTGATGTTGAACTGACCGACCGCGTACTTTCCGTCACGCGCCTTGTTTAACATATCCTTTGCCGAAACTAACATAAGATTACTTCCTTTCGCGGTAATTTTTTCTAACTCCTATTGTATCACGGTTTGGGAGAAATTGCAAGAGATTTTTTTGTGAGAAGATGTTTATTGTGGGGACGCTGTCCCCACGCCCCTGCAACCCTTTGAAAAGGGTTGACCTAAACTTTAATATCGCTTTAAATATTTATTATAAAGTAAAAAGCTCGTACTATCAGACTATTTTATTTGCCCTTTATATTTCTCCCCACACCTCGTCGTGTGAGTAAGTCTCGCCGTTTTTTAACTCATCCTCCGCCCGCTCCATTCTCCGGCGTTCCTCCGCCGTGACCTTTGTAAAATCCGAGTCCCAAGCGAGTACGACCCGTTTTATCAGTTCTTTTAACATACGATCACCTCTCCGTGAAGCCTAAATGTGTGACGTAGCGGAAAACGACCAAATCTTCTGTATCTTACGTAACGCATTACAGATTTTCGCTTCTCAGCAATCCACAGGATTGCAAGGCACTAAAAGGAAGTGGGGTTCGGGGGTGCGACAGGATGTCGCATAGCAAGCGCCCCAAGCGCCGCACGGATGCGGCGCAAAACAAAGCGCTTGCAACAGAGCGCCCCGCTAATTCAATTTCTTTCTCTCACGTCTCTTCTATTTTCCTAACGATCGAGATCGGTGTTTGTTGAGAGCATTGATCGTGGGGGTTATCGCGAAAGACCTGTTCGCCGAAGGCGGTGGGGAGGTCGGGGCGGCTTTTCCCGAGGACGGTGGCGGCGATGTCGTTGGCGTCGATGATGATCACGTCACAGCCGCAGTGCGCGGCGAGGCGCGCCGCCTCCTCGTCGGGCTTATCGGGCGCCATTTTGGCGTAATTATTATACGGCGGGAGGGTATAGTCACAAGGTCCGTCGATCGCCCGCGCCTTCATCCCGCAGATATTGTAAAACACGCCCTTTTTCCCAAAAAGCTTCCCGACCGCCGCGCAAAGGGCGGCGAAAAGCACCTTCGGTCGCCCGACCTCGCGGATACAAAGCTCCATCGTCTCGGGCATACCGAGCCCGATCCCATAGTTCGTCTTTACGACGAATCGGCTCAAAAACCGCGCGAGGCGCGAGACCTTGATCTCCTCGAGCTTAAACGCCCGCCCTTGGGTGATCGCGATGATCTTCTCCGAGATAATGACGGTGTCGCCCTTCTCGAGATAGGGCGCGACGTACTGATCGAGGACGTCCGTCATTTTGTCCTCCTTCATGATGACGTGTGTCTTGATCGGATAGCGGGCGAATGTCCCGAAATCGGTATCGATCGTGAGGCTTTTCCCCTCGTTCGGGACGAATGGCATCTCTGTTGGCATGGGTATTGATCCTTTCCTTTTGCGGTTTCCGTCGATGTTTCGTTTCTCTTTTTTGTTTTTATTTTTGGGAAGGCGCGGATACCCGCGATCGCGCGGAGAGCGGGCGACCCGCACGCCTTCCCTAAATCATTATAACATATTTTCCCGTTTCCGTCAATCTTTAAAACGAGCCGCAAAAAACGTTATTCAAAAAATCATTTTTTGGGTTGCAAAATCGGGAGAAATGTGGTAAAATAAGCCTTGAAAGGCGGGAGAAGCTTGATCACCACCCCGATCCATGATTTTTTACGCGATTACGCGGCGGCGAACGCCGTTCGCTGTCATATGCCGGGCGATAAAGGCGCGGAACAGCCCTATGACATCACCGAGATCTACGGCGCGGACAGCCTCTATGAGAGCGCCGGGATCATTCGCGAGAGCGAGCGAAACGCCGCCGCGCTCTTCGGCGCGGGCGATACGCTCTATTCCTGCGGCGGGAGTACGCTCTGTATCCAAGGGATGCTCGCCGTCGTCCGCGCGGGGACGGCGAAACGGACGATCGTCGCCGGGCGCTATTCTCACGCCTCGCTCGTCCGCGCCGCCGCGCTCCTCGGCTTTCGCCTCAAGACGATCTGTCCCGAGGAATATTTAAGCGCGGCGGTCGCGCCCGAGACGGTCGCGGCGACGATCGACGGCGACACGGCGGCGGTCTTTATCAACGCGGTCGACTATTACGGCGGTCTCTCGGATATTCCCGCGATCGCGGCGGTCTGTCGCCGCGCGGGCGTCCCCCTCCTCGCCGATAACGCTCACGGCGCGTATCGCCTTTTTACCGGCGATCACCCGATCGCGCTCGGCGCGGATATGGTCGCCGACAGCGCCCATAAGACCCTCCCCGCCCTGACGGGCGCGGCGTATCTTCATCTCAGAGACCCCGTTTATCGGGACGCGGCGAAGCGGGGTATGGCGCTCTTCGGCTCGACCAGTCCCTCTTATCTCATTATGGACAGCCTCGACCGCTGTAATCGCTTCCTGTCCGAGGGGGGCGCGGCAGCGAGGCGCGTCATGGACGCGGTCGCCGCGCTCAAAAGGACGCTCGCCGAGCGCGGCTACCTTCTCCGAAGGAGCGACCCCCTCCGGGTCACGGTCGACGCGGCGGAGTACGGCTATACGGGGGATTCCTTCGCCGCCGAGCTTCGCCTTCGCGGCGCGGAGGTCGAGATGAGCGACGAACGCTATACGATCCTCCTCTTTTCGGCGAGCCAGCCGCTCGCGGACTTTCCCCGCCTCGCGGCGATCCTTTCGGATATTCCGAAAAGACCGCCCCTCGACCTCCCGCCGCATAAGCTTCTCCGCCCGGAGGTCGTTCTTTCCCCCCGCTCCGCGCTCTTCGCGCCGAAGGAGACGGTCGCGGTCGAGGCTTCGGCGGGGCGCGTCTGCGCCTCGGTCGTCTCGCCCTGTCCCCCCTGCGTCCCGCTCGTCCTCCCCGGCGAACGCCTCGCCGCCGACGAGATCACCGAGCTGACCCGCTACGGCGTACACTTGATCGAATGTGTGAGGGGGGACGTGAGAGATTTTTTGAGAGATTTATAAGAGAATTATAAGAGAATTATAAGAAAAAAGCATTTATAAGTGGGGCTCCGCCCCATGCCCCGCAAGCCTTTGAAAAGGCTTGACCTAAACTTTTATAATCGCTTTTTCACAACCCCCAAATTGCAAATTTTGTCATATTCGGCAATTATTGATATATTTAAAATAGCACGACTTTAAGACTTTAACTCATTATGATTTTTGGCACAAGATAGTACTATTGTTTGAGTTTTTGCAAGGTTGAGGTTTTATTCGGAATTTATGAAAAATTGTCGAATTTCGGAGATTTGACCTTTAATCCAAAATTTGTCTAAAGATTACAGAAGTTTAGGTCAACCCTTTTCAAAGGGTTGCAGGGGGTTCGGGGGACGGAGTCCCCCGCTCGTATTATTTTTCTTTTATTCTCTCAAAAAGTCTCAAACAAAGTCTCAATAAAATCTCAAATAAAGTCTCAAGTAAAATCTCAAATAAATTCTCCAAAAAAACAAAAAACAGAAAGGACAAAGGTATGGCAAAGTTTAAAATTGCGGCTGTATTCAGCGACAGGATGGTATTACAGCGCGGGAAGAACGTCGCGGTCTTTGGAACGGGCGAGGACGGGGCGAAGGTCACCGTCGAGTTTGAAGGCGCGGTCGCGGAGGCGACCGTCCGCGACGGGAAGTGGCAGGCGCTCCTCCCGCCGCACGAGGCGGGCGAGGGGTACACGCTGACGGTTCGGTACGGCGAAAGCGTAAGAAGCTTTACGGACGTAGCGGTCGGCGAGGTCTGGCTTGCGGGCGGACAGTCGAATATGGAGCTGGAGCTACAGACCTGTAAAACGGGCGCGGAGCGGCTCAAAAACGACGTAACGCCGAACGTCCGCTTTTACTACACCCAAAAGCACGTTCTCGCGGAGGACGACTTCCTTCGCTACGAGGAAAACTCGGGCTGGTCGCGGTTTGACGGCGAGTCGGCGAAGGCTTGGTCGGCGGTCGGCTACTTTTTCGCGAAGGAGCTCGCCGATCGGCTCGGCTGTATCGTCGGTGTGATCGGCTGTAACTGGGGCGGGACAAAGGCGAGCCATTGGATGAGCCGCGAGAGCCTTTTAGCGGATACGGATATGCGCTTTGACCTCGACGAATACGACAAGGCTTGCGCCGGTAAGACCGACGAGGAGCTGAGCCGCGAATACGACGAATACCTCAAATACGACCACGAATGGTACGAAAAAAGCGTCGTTTTTTATAAAGATCACCCCGACGCGAGCTGGGACGAGGTTCAAGCCGCCTGCGGCGTAAATAAGTACCCCGGTCCGCTCTGTCCGCGTAACCCCTTCCACGCGACCGCGCTCTATGAGAGTATGTTGAGCCGCGTTTGTCCCTATACCCTTCGCGGGTTTCTCTATTATCAGGGCGAGAGCGACGATAACCGCCCGAGGTACTATTATAAGATGCTCCGCGGGCTGATCACGCTCTGGCGCGACGACTGGGGCGACGACGAGCTGCCTTTCCTGATCGTCCAGCTCCCCATGCACCGCTATAAGGCGGACCCGGACTATAAGCATTGGTGTCTGATCCGCGAGGCACAGGAAAAAGCCTATCATACGATCAAAAATACCGGGCTCGCGGTCATCCTCGACTGCGGCGAGTTTAATGAGATACACCCTAAGGATAAAGAGCCGGTCGCACATCGCCTTTATCTCCAGGCGATGGCGACCGCCTACGGCGATCCCTCGGTCGAGGCGACCGCGTTCGCGCCGCTCTATCATTCTCATTTTGTGAAGGAGCGCGGGATCGAGATCTCCTTCGTTCACGCCGAGAGCGGCTTCGAGCTTCGGGGCGAACCGGGCGGCTTTGAGATCGCGGGCGCGGACGGCGTTTATCGCCCCGCCGCGTTTGAGCTTCGCGGGGAGAAGATCTTCGTCCGCTCCGACGAAGTCCCCGAACCCCTACATGTGCGCTACCTGTGGACGAATTACGCCGAGGTCACCCTCTACGGGAAAAACGGTCTCCCCCTCGCCCCCTTCCGTACCGATAAAACCGCCGATCAGTAAGAACGGGAAGAGAATTATAAGAGAATTTAAAGAGAGCCGAGAGAGAAATTTTAAGAGAAAAAGAGAAATGAAAAACAATATTTTTTAGCCGGGGCTTTGCCCCGAACCCCACTTCTTTTTGTGCCAAAAAGAAGCAAAAATCAATATTGCTTTATAACAGTATCCGCTACGTTGTAAGTTTGTTATCCTATACAAGTACTGTAATTGTCGAATAGAAGAATGTATGTATTTTTAAATAACTTGTAATAAGATTATTAAAGTTTAGGTCAACCCTTTTCAAAGGGTTGCAGGGGGTTCGGGGGACGGAGTCCCCCGCTAAATATATTTTTTCTCTTAAAATTCTCTCAAAAAATCACAAAAAATCTCTCAACAAAAAACACAAGGAGGAAATACCGATGGAACGCTCGTGCGGGGTTTTAATGCATATTACAAGTCTCCCGTCGCCCTACGGGATCGGTTCGCTTGGGGCGGAGGCGGAGCGCTTTCTCGGCTGGCTGAAACGCGCCGGTCAAAAATACTGGCAAGTCCTCCCGATCGGACCGACGGGCTATGGCGACTCGCCGTACCAGTCCTTCTCGACCTTCGCGGGAAATCCGCTCTTGATCGACCTTGACGCGCTCGCGGAAAAAGGTCTGATCCCCCGCGAAGCGCTGAGCGCGGCGGACTTTGGCGGCGACCCGACGGTCGTCGACTATGAGAAGGTCGCGAAGGCGAAAAAGCTCCTGCTCCGCGCGGCGTTTGAGAAATTTCGTCCCGACGAGACCGACGGGGCTTATGAGAAATTCATCGAGCGCGAGGCGTTTTGGCTCGACGACTACGCCCTCTTTATGGCGATCAAGGAGGAGAACGGGCTAGTCTCGTGGACGGAGTGGAGCGACCCGCTCCGTAAGCGCGAGCCGTCGGCGCTCGCGGCGGCGCGGGAGCGGCTAAAACAAGAGATCGATCACCAAAAATTCCTTCAATTCATTTTTTACGGTCAGTGGGAAAAGCTCAAAAGCGCGGCGAACCGCGACGGGATCAAGATCATCGGCGACATACCGATCTATGTCTCGCCCGACAGCGCGGACGTATGGGCGGAGCCGCGCCTGTTTCAAACGGACGAAGACCTCTTCCCGAAGGCGGTCGCGGGCGTCCCGCCGGACTACTTCTCCGCGACGGGTCAGCTTTGGGGAAATCCGCTCTATGACTGGGACGAGATGAAAAAGGACGGCTACGCGTGGTGGGGAAGGCGGCTCGAAAAAGCCTCCTCGCTCTATGACGTGGTAAGGATCGACCATTTCCGCGCCTTTGACACCTATTGGGCTGTCCCCTACGGCGAAAAGACCGCCGTGAACGGCGAATGGCGCAACGGTCCGGGAATGGACTTATGGAGCGTCCTCAAGGAGAAATACCCCGACGTCGCGATCATCGCCGAGGATCTCGGCGACATCTTCGACAGCGTGAAGGAGCTTTTAAAAGCCTCGGGCTTCCCGGGTATGCGCGTTCTCCAGTTCGGCTTTAACCCCGAATTTTCCGAGAACGATCACCTCCCTCACCGCTATCCCGAGAACGCCGTCGTCTATACCGGGACGCACGATAATTCGACCGTCCTCGGCTGGTTTAAAGCCGCCGACCCGAGGGCGCGCGCGATGGCGAAGCGTTACCTAAAGCCCCGCCTTTTCGAGAAAACGCATAAGACCTTTATCCGCGCCCTCTACGCGAGCGCCGCCGCGCTCGCCATCGTCCCGCTCCAAGATATTCTCGGGCTCGACGACCGCGCCCGTATGAATGTCCCCTCGACCCTCGGCGGGAATTGGGGCTGGCGCGCAAAGCCCGGTCAGATCACCGACCAAGCCGCCGATTATCTGAAAGACCTGTCGGAGACCTATTATCGGTGAGAGAGACACAAGAGATTTTAAAAGAGAATTTACAGAGAGACTATTGAGAAGAAAATAATAATTACCGAGGGCTCTGCCCTCGGACTCCCGCAAGCCTTTGAAAAGGCTTGACCTAAACTTTTAATATCGCTTTTTACGCCTTTCAAAAACATAAAGTCTGTACAATTCGACAATTATTTGATAAATCGACGAATTGTACAGACTTTTTTCTTATCTCAAAAATTGTCTAATTGCACAAAGTGTTATGTTTCAATAAAACATTTTAAAGCAATATAGAAGTTTAGGTCAACCCTTTTCAAAGGGTTGCGGACGGGTCTCGGTGAACGCTTTGTTTGCGCCGCGTCCGTGCGGCGCTTGGGGCGTTCACCTGCAAGCATCCTGCTTGCGGGGGCAGAGCCCCCCCGCTACATATATTTTTTCTCAAAATTTTCTTAAATTTCTCTCAAAAAATCTCTTAAATTCTCTCGCGTTCTCTCTCACAAAGGACAAGTTGCCATAGCGTTCAGACCGCCGTCGGCGACATTCCCGGCTTGATACTCGTAATAGGCTTGACTTCCGATCATGGCGGCGTTATCGCCGCAAAGGGCGATCGGCGGGACGTATAGGCGTATCCCGCGCTTTTCACAGCGCTCGGCGAGCATCTCCCGCAGTGCGGAGTTCGCCGCGACGCCGCCCGCGAGGGCGGCTGTTTTCGCGCCGAGATCCTGCGCCGCCGCGATAAAGCGCGAGGTGAGGATATCCGCGACGGTATACTGGAACGAAGCGGCGAGGCTCGGTAGGTCGAGCGCCTTGCCGCGCTGGGCGGCGTTATGGACGAGGTTGATGACGTTCGTCTTTAGCCCCGAGAAGCTGAAATCGTAGGGGTTCGCGGTCTTTGGGCGGGGGAGGCGATATTTCCTCGGGTCGCCGTCCTTCGCCGCGCGGTCGATCTCGACCCCGCCGGGGTAGGGGAAGCCCATCGCCCGCGCCGCCTTGTCAAAGGCTTCGCCCGCGGCGTCGTCGAGCGTCCGCCCGATCGTCGTAAAGCGGGTATAGCCCTCGACGCGGACGATATGGGAATGACCGCCCGAGGCGACGAGACAGAGATAGGGCGGCTCGAGCTCGGGATATTCGAGATAATTCGCGGCGATATGCCCCTTGATATGGTGGACGGGGACGAGGGGCTTCCCCGAGGCGAGCGATAGCCCCTTCGCGAAATTCACCCCGACGAGGAGCGCCCCGATCAGCCCCGGGGCATAGGTGACGGCGACCGCGTCCGTCTCGGCGAGCGACAGCCCCGCCCGCGCGAGCGCCTCGTCGACGACCGCCGTGATACTCTCACAGTGGCGGCGGCTCGCGATCTCGGGGACGACCCCGCCGTAAAGGCGGTGTTCCTCGATCTGGGTCGCGACGACGTTCGAGACGATCCGCCGCCCGTCCTCGACGACCGCCGCCGCCGTCTCGTCACAGGAGCTCTCGATTGCCAAAATTTTCATGATCAAACGATCTCCTTTTTGTTTTTCTTTTTTATGGAAGGATCACTACTTTGCGACCCTCGCGAAAGCGGCGCTTTACTCCTCTCCCGCCGATCTCCATATCCCTCGATAATCCCAAAGATAGGTGATCCCCGAGATCACGGTCAGGACGGCGCAAAGGATCATCAATACGTTACTGATCGGCTGGAGGAGGGGTACGTCGACCCCGAAGTCGACGAGCGCGTGGAGAAAGAGAACGACACAGATCGCGACCATGGTCGAGGCGGTCTTGAGCTTCCCCCAAATATTCGCCGCGATGACGAGCTTTTGGGGGCTTCCCGCCGCGACGAGCCTTACGCCCGAGACGAGAAATTCCCGCGCGATGACGACCCAAACGAGCCACGCCCAAGTATAGCCGCGCTCGACCATGCCGATGAGCGCCGCCGCCACCAGTATCTTATCCGCGAGCGGGTCGAGGAACTTCCCGAAATCGGTGATCTGATTGTACTTTCGCGCGATCCGCCCGTCGAGCATATCGGTCACGCTCGCGACCGCGAACAGGATCAAGGCGATCAGGTGCCACGACGACCCGAGCGCCGCCACAAAAAACGGGACGAGCGCCACACGAAATAACGTCAGCTTATTCGCTAAATTCATCTTCATTGATCTTCCCTCTCCTTGCTGTAAATTTTTCGATCCACTTACTGCGCCGCACGAAAATTCGCCGCATCCGTCGGTTTCGCCGCGCTCTCATTTGCCAAAAACAAACGCAAACGCCGTTTGATCCTTTTCCTTTATAAATCGGAATTTACCGAATACCGTTCCATTCATCTAAAAATTCCGAAATATATGTTCTCATATAATCGTCTCTTTGTTTGGCGATCTTTTTTGCCGTGTCCGTATTCATCAGATCTTTAAGCCGAAACAGCTTTTCATAAAAATGGTTGATCGTCGTGGAAATATGACTTTGGTATTGATCGGCGTTCATGTTTACGGTCGGTTTGATCTCGGGATCGTGAATGACCCGATCACGGCTTCCGCCATACACAAAAGCTCTGGCGATACCGATCGCTCCTATCGCGTCTAATCGATCGGCGTCTTGTACGCACTTACCCTCGATCGTTTCGGGTGTAACGGACTCCGTTCCTCTGAAAGAAACCTCGCCGATAATATCGCGTATGGTTTTTATCATTTCTTCCGATATGCCGTGTTTTCTCAAAAAACCGACCGCTCTGTCCTTATTTTCATATGTTTCGGGCGATAACTTGATGTCGTCGACGTCATGCAACAGGGCGGCTAACCGAACGATTGTTAAATCCGCGTTTTCTTGTTCCGCTATTCTCGTCGCCATTTTATATACTCTCAAAGTATGAAAATGATCGTGACCGCTATGATCGTCCCGAAAAGTATTTTCGATAAATTCCAGCGCATCTTTCATGATCGTTTTATCCATAAGGCTCTCCCATAGACCCCGATTTATCGGTTTCCCGCGTTTTTCTCTCCTTGAGAGATCGGCGAAAGCTCCGCTAAAGTAACTCTGCCCAAATTCGCCGCGAGCGCGTATGAATTTTTTATGAAGCGTATCGCTATATAAGCTCTTTCGTCAGTATCACCTCTAACGGTTCGCCGGGGAGGAGTAAAGCGCCACGATCGATATATCCGTTTTTGCGGTAAAAGAATTGCGCTCTTTCGTCGGATCGGGTCGAGGTCATGACCGTCTTATACCGGCGGCTTTTCATTTCGTTTTCCCAAAAATCAAGCAGTCGTTTCCCGTTTCCCCGTCCCCTGTGACCTTCCGTTATGAACAGCATATTCATAAACGGTATCTCGTCCCAAAAAAGATTAAAGCGAAGCCACCCGATAAAAACGTCCTTCTCAAATATGACCAAGACCCTTTTGGCTTTTATCACGTTTTTTAATTCCGTCTCGTCGATGTGCTTATCGTATTTTCTTAACACGTCAAAATCCTTCTCTTCGGCATACCCGATCATATTTACGCCTCTTCCCGCTCCCGAATTTCCTCCGACGACGAAACGGACGCAAACGCCCTAAGCGAGCCGCAAGGCACGGACGCCGAAGCACAAAACGGACAGCAACGCAGTCCTTCCCCAAAAAATTTAACAAACAACCTCGCCCAAAAGGTTATTCTCCATCACGTCGGTGATCCTTACGCGGACGAACCGCCCGAGCGAGAGCCGCTCCGCCGATGTGAAGTATATCATCCCGTCGATCTCGGGCGCGTAGCTCTCGTCCCGCCCAAAAAACAGCTCGGAATAGCGGTCGTAGCCCTCGACGACGACCTCGGTCTCGCGCCCGATCCGCGCCGCGCAATCGTCGCTCACCCGAATTTCCTGCTGCTCCATGATCAGCTCGGCGCGATGCTCCTTCTCCGCGTCCGCGACCTGATTCGGATAGTCGGCGGCGGGCGTCCCCTCCTCGGCGGAGTAGGCGAAGCACCCGAGCCGCTCAAAGCGGATTTCGTGCGCGAACTCGGCGAGCTCGGTGAACTGTTCCTCCGTCTCCCCCGGGAAGCCGACGAGGAGCGTCGTCCTCAGCGTAAGCCCCGCGATCCGCTCGCGGAGCTTTTTGATAAGCGCCGTGAGGCTCGCGCGGTCGCCCTCGCGGTTCATATCTCTTAATATCTCCCCGTTACAATGCTGGAGCGGGAGGTCGATATATTTACAAATTTTCTCCTCCCGCGCGATCGTCTCGATCAGCTCGTCCGTCATCCGCTCGGGGTAACAGTAGAGGAGGCGTATCCACTTCACGTCGAGCGAACAAAGCTTTTTCAACAGTTCGGGGAGCATGAGCCGCCCGTATAAGTCCTCGCCATAGCGGGTCGTGTCCTGAGCCACGAGGATCAGCTCCTTTACGCCGCTTTTGACGAGCTTCTCCGCCTCGTCCATGATGTTCTCGATCGTGCGGCTTCTGAATTTTCCCCGTATTTCCGGGATCGCGCAATAGGTACAGCAGTTATCGCACCCGTCCGCGATCCGTAGGTAAGCGTAATGCGGGAGGGTCGAGAGAAGGCGTTCGCCCTCCATCGTGTGGTCTTTTTTCTCGCCGAAGTCGATTACCCGCTCGCCCTTCATCACGCGGCGGATCGTCTCGGCGAGCTTCCCGTTCGAGCCGATCCCGAGAACCGCGTCGACCTCGGGGAACTCCTCGTCCATCTGCTCCCGATAGCGCTCCGCGAGACAGCCCGTCACGATGATCTTTTTGTTGATCCCGTCGTTCTTTCGGCTCACGGCTTCGAGGATCTCCTCGATCGCCTCCTCCTTCGCGCTTTGGATAAAGCCACAGGTGTTGATCACCACCACGTCCGCGAGACCCGCCTCGGGGACGATCTTATACCCCGATTTCGCGATCTCCGCTAACATCAGCTCCGCGTCGCATTGGTTCTTCGGACAGCCGAGCGATACCACCCCGACCTTGATCTCTTCCGCCATTTTCCGCTTCCTTTCTTGGTTTGAGATTTGTTTGAGAGAATTTTAAGAGATTTATTGAGATTTTATTGAGAATTTTTAAGAGATTTTAAAGAGAAGAATATGTATAACCGAGGGCTCTGCCCTCGGACTCCCGCAACCCTTTGAAAAGGGTTGACCTAAACTTTTGTATTGCTTTTGATAAATTGATCAAATAAAAAATATGGTAATATCCGACAAATTTTGGCTTAAATCGTAAAACGGCAAATGATCGGGTTTTCGGATCATAAATCACAAGACCGTAAGAGTGCAGAAAAACGGTTCTTTCATAAAGCTTGTTGAAAGTTTATAAAAGTTTAGGTCAAGCCTTTTCAAAGGCTTGTGGGGTCCAGGGCAACGCCCCGGCTAAATATATTCTTTCTCTTAAATTTCTCTTATAAATCTCTTATAATTCTCTTAAAAATCTTCTTCGTCTCTCTCCTCCGCGCGTTCGCGGACGAGCGCGATCGCGGACTGAATTTCGCCGTAGCCGTAACCGCGCCGCGCGAGGGCGGCGACGACCTTTTGGGCTTCCTTTCTTCCCTCCAAGCCGTCGAGGGAGAGGCGGTCGGCGTACTTTTGTTCGATGAGGTCGGCGAGCGCCTCGGTCATTTCGTCGGCGGAATAGCGCGAAAGCGCCTCGTCGACCGTCTCCCGCTCAAATCCCTTCTGGAGGAGCATGAGCCGCGCTCGCTTTTTCCCGTACTTTCGCCCCTCGATATACTGGCGGGCGAGGCGCGCGGCATAGCGCCCGTCGTCGAGATAGCCGTATTCGACCATCTGTTCGACCGCTTTTTCGGCGCTCTCCTCGCTGTAATGCTCGCGGAGCTTGTCATAAAGCTCGCGGCGGCTGTAATCCTTCCCCCCGAGGAGATACATCGCCCGCTTTTTCGCGGTCTCAAGCTCGCTCACCGCCGACTGCTCCTTTCGTTTTGTTGAGATGTTTTTGAGAGATTGTAAGAGATTTATTCAGACTTTATGAGACGTTCAAAGACGTTCAAAGACGTTCAAAGAGAAAAAATAATGATAAGGTCGAGGAGGGGGACTCCGTCCCCCTATCCCCCCTGCCAAGGGAAATGATTTCCCTTGGAACCCTCTGTTCCCATTGCTACTTTTCCGCTAGTTCCAAGCTCCTGCCTGTCAGGTCGGAAGGTTGAGCAAATTTGATGTTAGGTCGTGCGTTTTGCTAAAGGGGCGTTTGGGATTTATGAAATACTGCGTAAAGTAAGGACTTTCAACAAAATAAACGGTTTTGTTTTATGTATTTCGTCGGAAGGACTTATTCCCCGCTGATCTCATCGATCGAAAATTCCTCAAAATCGTCGTCCGCGTCGACGATCACGCTCTTTTTCGCCTTCGGCTTTTTCGCGCCGGACTTCGCCGCCGACTTTTTCTGAGACTCGAGCTCCGCCGCCTCGGTGAAGCTCATCTCCTCCTTCGCCGCCGTCTCCGCCGAGGTCGCGCTCTCCGCGCCCTCCGCCGCTTCGTCGTCGTCGTCCCCCGCCGAATAATCGAGCTGTTGGGCGTTCTCCATGATCTTCTTCTCGAGCTCCGCTTGGATATCGGGGTTCTCGCCGATGAATTTCTTCGCGTTCTCGCGCCCTTGACCGATCCGCATATCGTTATAGCTGAACCAAGCGCCCGATTTCTTAACAAAGCCGAGCTCGACCGCGTAGTCGAGGATCTCGCCGAGCCGCGAGATCCCGTGACCGAAGATCATATCGAATTCACAGCTTTTAAACGGCGGCGCGACCTTATTCTTGATGACCTTTACCTTGGTGCGGTTACCGATCGTCTCGCCGTTCTCCTTGATCGGCTCGCCCTTCCTGACCTCGATCCTGACCGAGGAATAAAATTTGAGCGCCCGCCCGCCGGGGGTCGTCTCGGGGTTACCGAACATGATCCCGATCTTTTCGCGGAGCTGATTGATAAAGACGGCGACGGTGTTAGACTTTGAGATAACGGCGGTGAGCCGCTTTAACGCGGCGGACATGAGCCGCGCCTGTACCCCGACGAAGCTGTCGCCCATCTCGCCCTCGATCTCGGCGCGGGTCACGATCGCCGCGACCGAGTCGAGGACGATGAGGTCGATCGCGCCCGAGCGGACGAGCGCCTCCATAATATCGAGCGCCTGTTCGCCGGTATCGGGCTGGGATACGAGGAGCTGGTCGAGGTCGACCCCGAGCGCCTTCGCGTAGACGGGGTCGAGCGCGTGTTCGACGTCGACGAAGGCGGCGATCCCGCCGCGCTTTTGGGTCTCGGCGATCGCGTGGAGCGTGACGGTCGTCTTACCGCCCGACTCGGGTCCGAAGATCTCGACAATCCGCCCTTTGGGCAGCCCCCCGATCCCGAGCGCCATATCGAGACCGATCGACCCGGTCGGGATCGACTCGACGTTGAGCGCGGTCTTTTCGCCCATTCTCATGACCGATCCCGCGCCGAATTGCTTCTCGATATGCGCGATCGCCGCTTTGAGCGCCTTTTGCTTCTCCTCGGGGGTCGTCGGTTTTTCGAGGACTTTTTTCGGTGTGTTGCTTTTCGCCATTTCTCCGTTCTTCCTTTCCTGCGGGCTTCCCCGCGTCCGCTTTCTTTTATTTTTGTGAAGGTGTGCCGCACCGCAGACCTTCACAAAAGATAAAAACTTATCTTCGTTTTTTATTATAACTCGCCCGTTGTCCCATAAAACGGATAGATCAGAGCGTCAGCGCCCCCATATTCTGCGCGCGCCGCCACTCGACATATTCCTCATACGTCCCGAGCTTGTCAAAGCAGCCCTTCTCGCGGATCTCGATGATCCGATTTGCGACGGTCTGGACGATCTCGTGGTCGTGAGAGGCGAAAAGGACGTTCCCCTTAAAGTCGCGAAGCCCGTTGTTGACGGCGGTGATACTCTCGAGGTCGAGGTGGTTCGTCGGGCGGTCGAGGATGAGGACGTTTGACCGAAACAGCATCATCCGCGAGAACATACAGCGTACCCGCTCGCCGCCGGAGAGGACGTTCACCGGCTTATAAATATCGTCCCCCGAGAAGAGCATACGCCCGAGGAAGCCGCGAAGATAGGTCTCGGTCACGTCCTCGGAATACTGTCTGATCCAGTCGAGGATCGACATCGAGCAACCGTTAAAAAAGTGGTCGGAGTCGATCGGGAAGTAGCTCGTCGTGATCGTGCTTCCCCATTTATAGCTCCCCGCGTCCGGCTCGAGCTCGCCCGTCAAGATACGAAAAAGGGTCGTCACCGCGAGCTCGCTCTCGCCGAGGAAGGCGATCTTATCCTCGCGCCCGACGGTGAACGAAACGTCGTCGAGGAGCTTTTCGCCGTCGATCGTCTTGGTCAGCCCGCTGACCTGTAAGATATCCTTCCCCGCCTCGCGATCCATCTCAAAGCCGATAAACGGATAGCGGCGGCTCGAGGCGGGCATCTCCTCGACCGTGAGCTTATCGAGGAGCTTACGGCGCGAGGTCGCCTGCTTCGATTTCGACTTATTCGCCGAGAAGCGCTGGATAAAGGTCTGTAATTCCTTGATCTTTTCCTCGTTCTTTTTATTCTGCTGCTTCATCATGCGCTGGATCAGCTGAGAGGATTCGTACCAGAATTCATAGTTCCCGACATACATCTTGATCTTCCCATAGTCGATGTCGACCGTATGGGTACAAACGTTGTTTAAAAAGTGGCGGTCGTGGGACACGACGATCACAGTCCCAAAATATTCCGCCAAAAACTCCTCGAGCCACGCGACCGCGTCGATGTCGAGGTGGTTGGTCGGCTCGTCCATTAAAATAATATCGGGATTGCCGAAAAGCGCCTGCGCGAGAAGCACCTTGACCTTCTCGTTCCCCCCGAGGGCGCTCATCGCGCTGTATAAAAGGCTCTCGTCGAGACCGAGCCCTCGGATCAGCTTCGCCGCGTCGCTCTCCGCCTCCCAGCCTCCGAGCTCGGCGAATTCGCCCTCGAGCTCGCTCGCGCGGTTACCGTCCTCCTCCGAGAAGTCCTCCTTTTCATAAAGCGCGTCCTTCTCCTTCATGACCTCATAGAGGCGCTTATTCCCCATAATGACGGTCTCTTGGACGGTGTATTCATCAAAGGCGAAGTGATCCTGACGGAGGACGGACATACGGAGATCCTTCGGGATCGTGACGCTCCCTGTCGTCGGCTCTAATTCGCCGTTTAATATTTTAAGGAAGGTGGACTTCCCCGCGCCGTTCGCGCCGATTACGCCGTAACAGTTCCCCTCCGTAAAAAGGAGGTCGACGTCCTTAAAAAGCGTCGTACCGCCGAACTGAAGGCTGACATTCGATACCGTGATCATGGTTGTTCCTTTCGCCTTGTGAGAAGCCGCGCCGATAGGCGCAATCCCCAAAGATAAGCTCCTCTTTTTCCGTAAATGATCTATAACTAAAATATTATACCATATTTACCCCGCAATTGCAAACAAATTCTTTCACAAAACCGAAGAGCCGAAACCCCCGCCTTTTGTGTAAACCGACCGCAAAGACCCCCGACATAAAGAAAAAGCCCCTTTGTAGGTAGCTTTTTCTTTATTTGCCACTTTCGGAGACGAACCCCTCCGCGATGCGAAACGTCATAACCTCACCCTTTTAGGGGAGACTCGGCTTTTTCACATTTGCGTAGATCAGCCGCCGATCTCTGCGATCTCACGACCTAACAGGCACAAGGTCGAGAAAGAAGAGAGATCGAGTTGGGTATAAAGGATTCCAAAGGAAATTCCGACAGGATGTCGGGAGCGAAAACCCCCAAGGCGCGGCACGGATGCCGCGCAAACAAAGGTTTTCGCAAATTTCCCTTTGGCGGTCGGGTCTGGGTGAACGCTTTGTTTTGCGCCGCGTCCGTGCGGCGCTTGGGGCGTTCACCTGCAAGCATCCTGCTTGCGGGGGCAAAGCCCCGGTCTTTATTCTCAAATAACGTGCTGAACCCCTGCGATCAGCAAGGGGTTCGGAACGTTATTTCTCAATAAAAGCGATCGGGTCGATCCATTCGCCGTTTTTGGTGATCCCGAAATGGAGATGAGAGGGGAGCTTACATTCCGCGTCCGCCGTATTCCCGACTTGAGCGATGATCTCGCCCATCGCGACCTCTTGACCCGTCTTAACGTTAAGGGTCTCGGCGAGACCGTAATAATGCCCGACGATCCCGTCGCCGTGATCGATCAGGACACAGACCCCCCAAAGGGGATCGTTTTTGATCTCGCTCACCTTCCCCTTCATACAGGAGGCGACCGCCGCGCCCGCCTCGGCGGCGAGATCCGCGCCGTCATGGGTCTTCCATACGTCGAGGGTCTCGCTTTTTACAAGTTCGCCCGCGCTATAAGGATTGATGACCTCGCCCTCGACGGGCATCGTCTTGGGCGCGGAGAAAAAAAGTCCCGCGCTTTGTTCCTCCGCGCCGGTCTCGTCGAACGCGTCGACCGCGTCTGTCGCGTCGGTCGCGGGCGGCGCCTCCGCCGCCGAGGTCGTCCCGAGCGGTATATCCGTTTGGTTCACGCCCGCCGCCTCCGCCTCCTCATAGAGGAAAACATGATCGTCGTAAGGCTCGACCTCCCCCTCGGTGAGCTTATCCATCGCGCTCGTATAAGCGGCGTAGGTCGATACGCCGACCGCCGTAAGGCTAAGGACAAGCGCTGCGGCGAAGCCCTTCCCCTGAAATCCGTTTCTGAATCTTGCTTTTTTCATCGCTGATCGTTCCTTTCTGTTGGACTGCCTCGGAAGCTCCCGAGGAGGTCTGTTGTATGATAAATGCTTTTTCTGTCGTATAGAATACCCCTTTACGGACGCTTTATTCACCCGAATGAGCCGAAAAAGGGAGGCGGCGAAAAATTTTTCCTTTTCCCCCTCCGTTTCCGACAAATTTCTCGGCGAGGTCGTGGTAATATTTCGGACAGGGAAGGTTTACGCGCGAAAAGCGCGAAAAGAAAGGAATGACAAAAAATGGCGGTTGAGATCATAAACGACGGCGAACGTCTCCTCGCGCGGCTGAGCGGAGAGATCGATCATCATTCGGCGGCGCAGATGCGGTTCTCGATCGACGGCGAGCTGGATCGCGCCGTCCCCCGGCTCTTGATCCTCGACTTTAGCGGCGTGGACTTTATGGATAGCTCGGGGATCGGGCTGATCCTCGGGCGGCTAAAGCGGATCTCGGGCTGGGGCGGGCGGCTCGCCGTCGCGAACCCAAAGCCCCCGGTTAAAAAGATGATCGCGCTCGCGGGGCTGGAGAGACTGATACAAAAGTAGAAACCTGAAATAACCAAATCGCACGGAGGCGATGGCGGTGTCGCCCCAAGCGCTTGCAAGGACGCAAGCGCCCAAAGCGACCCGCACTCCTGCCATAAAAAAGGAAGATGAAGATATGGAAGTAAAAAATTATATGAAAATGACGATCGCGGGCTATTCGCGGAACGAAGCGCTCGCGCGGATGTGTGTCTCGGCGTTCGCCGCCCAGCTCGACCCGACGATCGAGGAGCTGAGCGACATTAAGGCGGCGGTCTCGGAGGCGGTGACGAACTGTATCGTCCACGCCTATCGCGACACGATCGGCGAGATCACGCTCCTCCTTCGGATCGTCGGCGATAACGGTCTTTACATACGGATCAAGGACAACGGCTGTGGGATCGAGGACGTAAAAAAGGCGAGAGAGCCGCTTTTTACGACCTCGCCCGATTCCGAGCGCGCCGGTCTCGGCTTCGCGGTCATGGAGAGCTTTACCGATCAGCTCTCCGTGCGAAGCACGGTCGGGCGGGGAACGACGGTCACGATGATAAAAAGGCTAAACGGACGAAATGAACAGACTGAGCGATCAATTCATTGAAGAAAACCTCGGGCTTGTCCACTCTCTCGCGAACCGCTTTCGCGGGCGGGGGATCGAGTATGAGGAGCTTTATTCGGCGGGGTGCGTCGGTCTCGTCAAGGCGGCGAAGGGCTTTGACGAGACGCGCGGGCTTCGCTTTTCGACCTATGCCGTCCCGGTGATCCTCGGGGAGATCAAGCGGCTCTTTCGCGACGGGGGGACGGTAAAGGTGAGCCGAGGGCTAAAAGAGCTTTCGCTCAAGATCGCGCGTTATCGCGAGGATCGTCTTGTCGAGGGGCGCGACCCGACGCTCGGCGAGCTCGCCGAGCGCTTCGGCGTGAGCGTCGAGCTCGTGACCGAGGCGATCTCCGCCGCCCGACCCGCCCTCTCGCTCACGGGGAGCGACGAGGACGGCTCGGAATTTGACCTACCCGTCGAGCCGCCTCAGGCGAAGGCGGCGGAGCGGATCGCGCTCGGACAATGTCTCTCGCTCCTCGGCGCGGAGGATCGCCGGCTCATCTACCTTCGGTACTGGAAGGGGCTGACCCAGAGTGAGACGGGGAAGCGCCTCGGTATGACGCAGGTACAGGTCTCGCGCCGCGAAAAGCGGCTCTTGGAGCGGCTAAGGGAGGAGTTGGTGTGAGGGGCGTTTTTTGGGGAAGGCGCTATAATGTGAAATTTTTCGTTCCTTTCTCAATAAGCGCGGTTTTGGGAAATTGCGGTAAATGTTTTAAGATTACTTTATTTATAAAAAAACGGAACCCCGCCCACCTAACACCCGGGAATAGGGGCTGGGAGGAGTTGAAAGAAATCTGAAGTAAAAACGAGAGGAAATGTCTAGAGAACCAAGTCTAAACCGGTTCTATAATGTGGTTTGTGTAAACGTCCTATGGGCTTGATGTAGAGGGCGCAGAAGGAACATCCCAAGAGGGTATCATTATAAAATTTAAGCCCGAACCGTCGCGGGTGTGTAGGTGATCTCGTAAGTTCCGCTAGCCAAAAAAACAAGAGCCGAAACAGGTAAGCAAAAACTTCCCCCTTAGTAAAATCCCCCGAGCGGAAACCGTCCGACCCCGTTTAAGGGCATATAAGTTCGGAAAGCCCTTAAACGGGCTGAGGACATTTCCGCGAGGGCGACTTTGCGCCACTTTGGAAGGGCAAAGTGGCAAAAAAATTGCTACAATTTATTAAAATTTCTCTTTTTGGAAAAAGGGACGAAAGCTTTCACACCTTAATATCTGCCCCAAAAGACCTTCTCGTCTCAATCGGCAAAAGAAACAACCCCCACGATCTCTCAAATCCTCACTTATTATAAAAAGGAACGAAAACCACCCCAAAATACCCCTTCCCCAAAAATAAACCTCACCCCCTCCCCTTGACCTCCCCCAAAATCCGTGTTATAATATCATCAGCAATAACACCCACAACACGGAAGGAAGAGGAACACCGTTATGAAAAAGCTCCAAAAACCGATCGATATCCACGCTTACCGCCCCGCCGAGGGCTTTATCCGCCGCTATCAGGCGCTCGTCAAGGACGAGGTCATCCCCTATCAATACCGCGTGCTTCGCGACGAGGCGGACGGCGCGGAAAAAAGCCACGTTTTCGCGAATTTCCGCAACGCGGCGAGCGTCCTCGCGGGCGGCGACAAGGGCGACGGCTTTTACGGTATGGTCTTTCAAGACAGCGACGCGGCGAAATGGATCGAGGCGGCGGCGTATTCGCTCGCGGTCTTTCCCGACGCGGCGCTCGAGGCGCGGGTCGACGAGCTGATCGAGCTGATCGCGTCGGCGCAGGACGAGGACGGCTATCTCAATACCCGCTTTACGATCGACGATCGCGAAAAGCGCTGGACGAACCTCCTCGAGGGGCATGAGCTGTACTGCGCGGGTCACCTTATGGAGGCGGCGGTCGCCTATCACGAGGTCACGGGTAAGGCCCGCCTCTTAAACGTCATGCTCAAAAACGCCGAGCATATCTACCGACGCTTTATCACTGAGAAACGCGGCGGCTATCCCGGTCACCCCGAGGTCGAGCTGGCGCTCCTTCGGCTCTATCGCGCCTCGGGCGATCGGCGCTGTCTCGAGCTCGCGGCGCATTTCCTCAACGCGCGGGGCGCGGATCGCGACTTTTATAAAAAAGAAGCCGCCGCGCGGGACTGGACGGTCTGGGGGAATAACCCCGAGGATCTGATCTATCAACAGAGCTTTGCACCTATACGGGAGCAAAAGGACGCGGTCGGTCACGCCGTCCGCGCCGTCTATCTCTATACGGGTATGGCGGATCTCGCCGCCGAGACGGAGGACGCGGCGCTCCTCGCCGCCTGTCATCGATTATGGGAAAGCATCACGCGAAAGCGGATGTACGTCACGGGCGGGATCGGCTCGACAGGGATCGGCGAAGCCTTCACGGTCGACTATGACCTCCCGAACGATACCGCCTACGCCGAGAGTTGCGCGTCGGTCGGGCTGATGATGTTCGCCTCGCGGCTCCTCGAGAGCGAGGCGAGGGGCGAGTACGCCGACGTGATGGAGACCGCGTTTTATAACACCGTCCTCGCGGGTATGTCGCTCGACGGGAGGCGCTTTTTTTACGTCAACCCGCTTGAGGTGATCCCGGGGATCTCGGGGGTCGCCGCGACGCATTGGCACGACCGCCCCGCCCGCTCGGCGTGGTACGCCTGCGCCTGTTGTCCGCCGAATATCGCGCGGGCGATCTCGTCGATCGGGAAGTACGCCTACGGCGAGTCGGAGACGACCGCCTATTGTCACCTCTACGCGGCGGGCGAGGTCGCCTTCGCGAACGGGCTCGAGCTCATGTGTGAGACGGGCTATCCCTACGACTTCCTGATCCGCTATCGGGTGAGGGTCGGCGGGAAAGCCCTCGCGATCCGCGTCCCCGGGTGGAGCGAGACCTTCTCCCTCGCGGTGAACGGCGAGAGGCTCGAGACGACCCCGACTAACGGTTATTTGATTTTGGGAAGGATCGAGAGCGGGGACGTGATCGAGCTTAAACTCGACGACCGCGCGAGCTTCGTCTATCCGTCGCCGAGGATCGCCGAGAATACGGGCGCGGTCGCCGTTCGGCGCGGTCCGCTCGTCTACTGCTTCGAGGGCGCGGACAACGGCGGGGACGTGCTTTCGCTCCGGGCGGACGACGGCGCGCCGATCGAGGTCGGGGCGTATCGCCCCGACCTCCTCGGCGGGACGGTCCCGCTCACGCTGAAGGGCGTTCGCGAGAAGTCCTTCGACGGGCTTTACAGTATGGCGAAGCCCGAGGAGACCCCCGTGACCCTTACCGCCGTCCCGTATTATACTTGGGGCAATCGCGGAGAAGGGGAAATGCGGGTATGGGTGACGAGGAAGTAGGGGAGAAAGAGAAAAGGGTATTCCGATCGGTGATCGGAGTACCCTTTTTAACCAAATAAAATCGACACAAAGCCGTGTTTATTCTACCGAAACGACCTCTCTTGTCCACTCGCCGTCCGTCCTTTGGAGAATGACCCGAATATTTATGGCAACGGAAAAATCGCCGCCTACCTGCGTTGCGATCTCGATCCGATCATCCGTCTCGGAAACCAGATACATGGGATTAAAATAAAATCTGTCGTCATGATAATATATTATATTCTCCTTATTCCATTCAAAGTCAACCAGCAGACTGTAATCGATCCCGTGCTTTTTCGCCATTTCCCTGAGACGGTATATGCTTAAATAATTGTTTTGCGGTTCGTTCGGTTCGGCGTCGCTTTTGTGATAGACCCATACGTAAGGGAAACCGTCTCCGTCAGTATAGATTGCGTTTGGAGACTCTCCGGGAGCGCCGTCCGCCGCATATAAAATATCCGGCTCGTTTTTACTTAGCCAATACAGCATACCTCCCCCAAAATTACCGCCTTGAAAGACGAGAACATCTTCACCGACCTTATAAAAATCAAAAAAGACATACGCCCGCCAATTCTCGGCGAACCAATCCTTCTCCGAATCGTCTATGATAAGCGGCGTTTCCCATGACTGCGGCTGTTCCTTTTCCCATATGCCGAAAAAATATTCTCGGAATAACTCGTAGTCCTCCGACTTTTTCCAGCTTTCATCGCTGATATGTAACTCCACGTGTTTGGAGGGATAAGTCGTGTGTTTCGCGTGATAATCTCCCAGCATGGCGAACGCCGCCTCGTCCTCCTCACTTGAAAAGAAAGGCTTAGTTTCTTCCGCCGGGGTCGTTTCCTCGGGGACGGTCGCCTCGATCGGAATGGTCTCGCTCTCCGATTCGGGTGCTTGAGACGGCTCGGTATCGTTCTCGGAAATGATCGCTGTTTCGCTTTCAGTTGCCGTTTCCCGTGAGACTTCGGTCTGACCGACGCAGGAGGATAAAACGAAAAGGGATAAAAGAACCGTAAAAATGGATTTTTTATTCATTGTATTGTACCGTATCTTTCTAAGTAATATATGATCGAATTAAATTTGCTTCGCTTATCATTTTACATCAAAATTGTTCAAATGTCAACACAAAAGCCTATACTTGGGGAAACCGCGGAGAAGGGGAAATGCGGGTGTGGGTGACGAGGAAGTAGGGGAATAAAATCGGGCGCTCCGTTTCGCGAGGAACGGAGCGCCGCTTTTTTATTTCTTTTTCCCGCCGATAATGCTTTCCGAAAATTGAGAAGCGGTAATCAGCGCCTCGGGCGCTACGTCCAACGCGTCGGCGATGTCAAAAAATACTTCCAAAGAAAAGCCGTGCGCTAAATTCGGCGCTTCGATCTTGCCGAGTAAAGTTCTGCTGATATTCGCTTTTTCGGCGAGCTTTTCCTGCGACAGTCCCCGGATTCGCCGTAAGGACGAGATCGCGATCCCGAGTTGGATAAATCGGTCGCAGTTTTTAAAAGATACGGGTTTATTCATGTCTGCTGTCTCCGAATCTCATTATTTCGATTTTTTATTCAAAATCGAATCGGGAAACATGGAAGCGTTGATTAAATCGACCGCTTCTACATCGAGCGCGTCCGCCAAATCAAACAACACCTCTAGGGAAAAACCGTGCGCGGCGTTCGGCGCTTCGATTAGGCTCAAAAGAGAACGGCTGATCCCCGCCTTGGCGGACAACTCCTCTTGCGACATTCCGCGAATCCTTCTTAATGCGGCGATCGCGATCCCGATCTGAATAAACCGATCTCGATTTTTAAAAGCGACCTCTTTCCCCATTTTCGATCCCCCGTTTGCGGTATTTTTCTAAGAAATATTATACCGCAAACGAAAAAATCATTCAGTAATTATTATAAAGCACTTGACTTAATTCATAAGCAATATTATAATAATATAAAGAATTGCTTATATATTCGAGGAAGCAGGTGCTTTATGACTTGTACCTTTTTCGGACACCGCGACGCGCCTTCGTCGCTTCGCGATCGGCTCAAGGACGTGCTTCGCGAGCTGATCGAAACGCGGGGAGCCGATCTCTTTTATGTCGGAAATCACGGGAGCTTCGACCGAATGGCGACCTCGGCGCTTTATGAGTTAAGCGCGGAATACCCGTCGATCCGCTGTTATACCGTGCTTGCGTATTTACCCGACCGCGAACGCGCCCCCGGCGAACTTCCGACCGTATTCCCCGAGGGGATTAAGTTGATCCCGAAGCGGTACGCGATCAGCTATCGAAACCGTTTTATGGTGGAACAGTCGGATACCGTGATCTCTTATATTACGTACTCCTTCGGCGGAGCGGCGAAATTTACGGAGCTGGCGCGAAGAAAGGGGAAAACCGTTATCAACCTCGCGACGCTCAAACGGGGATAAACCAGCGCCTTCTTTTGTACCGAATTAGACCCTTTAAATTTATTACAACCTAATTCGACACAAAAGTCAATACTTTTCAATTCAATATGGTACAATAAACAAAAAAGAGGTGTCATATATGGCTAAATATCACAGGATAAAGGACCTCCGCGAGGACAGCGATAAGACCCAACAAGAGCTCGCGGACTATCTCGGGACGTCGTCTCAGCATTACGGGAAGTATGAGCTCGGTCACGCGGAGATCCCCTTTGAGCGGGCGATCGCCCTCGCGAAGTATTACGGCGTGAGCCTCGACTATATCGCCGAGCTGACGAACGAGAAGAAAAACCCCTCGCCCGCCGTCTCCGCCGAGGAAAAGGCGCTCTCGCGCCTTTTCGACGACTTTTCGCCCGAGGAGCGCGAAAAGCTCGCCGAGCTTTTAAAGGCGCTCTTAGCCGCGCTCGAGCCGCGCCTTCCCTAAAAAATTTATCGTCGAGATCGCGTAAAAGCCCTAAAAAAAGAGACCTCCCGCCGGAGGTCTCTCGTTTTTCGCTTATTTTTTGTGAAATCTCACAGATCGCCCTTTTTCTTCCTCTTTCTCGCGCCGATCGCCGCCGCGCCCGAGAGAAGGATCACGATCACGCCCGAGCCGAAGCCCACGCCCGTAGGCGGGTTCCTGTCGTCGCCGTCGGCGGTATTTTCCGCGTTCGCGGCGTTCGCCGGTTCGGCGTTATCCGCCGCATCAACTGCGCCCACGGCGTTCCCCGTGTCCGTAGCGCTCTCGTTCTTCTCGTCGGAAGGCGTACCGTCGTCCGTATCGTCTACATCGTCGTCCTCCTCGTCTTCGTCGTCGGAAACATCGTCCTCATCCTCTTCGTCGTCGTCGGGAACGTCGCTCTCGCCGTCATCTTCGATCTCGTCGACCGCGTCGCCTTCCTCGTCCTCGATCTCGTCCCGCTCGGTCGGAGTCGTCACCGCCGGGGTGGTCGTCACCGTCGGAGCGGTCGTCACCGCCGGGGTCGGGTTGACCGGGGGTCTCACGATCGAAGGCGTGGTCGTCGGCGGGTTCGGTTGAGCGTTTTCGCCGTCGCTGTACGCGAGCGCGTAGGTCGAGAATTTATCGGTCCTGATCGTGACGGTGGCGTCGTCGCCGTCGAGATCGGGGAGGATCGTCGCCGCGCCCTCATGGACGCGGATCACCGCGTAAGCTCTCCCCGCCTTCCGAAGCGATTCGGGCAGGGCGAAGGTCACCGTGATCTCGGCGCTCGTTTCGCGGATTTTTTCCTGCGTTCCGCCGATGATCTTTAAAAGCTCGACGTCGAGATACTGTCCGAGTGTATAGCCGTTCGATCCGCCGATCGTCCGCTCGACGGTCGCCTTGTCCTCGGCGGAGACGGTCGCCGTCCCGTCCTCGACCTTCAGAATAATTTTAATATCAATGCCTTCCTCCGTCCGCTTTTGTTCCTCGGGGGTGAGCGTCGCGTCGATCAGCTCGTCCTTCGGCGTTTTCAGCTCCGTGATCGGGGCATTCGCGCCCGGCTCGACCTCGGTCGTGATATTGCCGCTTTCGGGTTCGCTCGGATTATCGGGGGTATCGGGCGTGTTCGGGTCGCTCGGCGTGTCCGCGCCGCCCGTCGCGGGGAGCTTTTCGGTCTCGGTCGCGCCGCAGATCGCGCAAGTATAGGTCTTGATCCCCTCCGCGCTCGCGGTCGGCTCTGTCGTGATAACGCCGCCGTCCCAAGCGTGACCCCGCGCGGGGATGACCTCCCGCTCTGTTAGGATCGTCTGACAAACGGAACAATGCGACCCCTCGGTCAAGCCCGCTTCGGTACAGGTCGGGGCTTTTACCGCGTCGGTCACCGCCGTGTGACCCGTGGCGGGGATCTCCTCCGTTTTTGTTTCATGGCAGGCGTCGCGTCGGCAAGTGGACGTTTTCACGCCCTTCTCGGTACAGTTCGGCGCGGTCGTGACCGTCCCCTCGTCGAAATCGTGACCGAGCGCGGGGATCGCGATCTCGGTAAGCTGATTTGCCGCCGCTTCGTCGCCGTAGTCATTCCCGCACGTTTCACAATGCCAATACTCGACCGTCCCCGCGTTTACGCAGTCCGCGTCGACCTTCTCATGAGGAACGAGCGAATGAACGTGGTTCAGCGACGGGATCGTCTCGGTCTTGGTCTCGCCGCAATTCGCGCAAGTAAAGGTCTTTACGCCGTCGCTGTCCTCGGTCGGCTCTAGGGTAACAACGCCGTCGACCCAATTGTGACCCGTGGCGGGAACGACCGTTTGCGCCGTCAGGACTGTCTGACAAACGCCGCAATGCTTCCCCTCGGTCTTCCCGTCGAACGTACAGGTCGGGTCGACCGCCGCGTCCGTTACCTCGGTATGACCGAGCGCGGAAACCGTCGGCACGGCGGAAATTTCCGTCGTCCCGTTCTCGTCCGAGAATATTTTATTACAGCTCGAACAAGTCCAATACGCCGCGTTTCCGTCCTCGGTACAGGTCGCGGCTTTCGACTCGGTTTTGGCGAGGGTGTGGATATGGTCTTTTTTGGGAAGGACGATCTCGACCTCGCCGTACTCGCTCGTGTAAACGTCCTTGCCTTCCTGTTCCTCGGTCGGCTCGACGTGTTGATCCGCGACCTTCGTCCATACGGTCGTGTCGCTCAAATCGGGAAGCTCCGCCGTCTCGGTGTGCGTACTGTCTTTTGTGCAGGTGTGCGTTGCCGCGCCCTTCTCGGTCAAGGTCGGCTTTGCGGTGATCGTCCAGTCGCCCCAAACGTGGGTATGGGGTAATTTATCCAATACGACCGTTACCTCGCCGTAGTCGCTCATATAAACGTCCTTGCCTTCCTTTTCCTCGGTCGGCGCTTCGCTTTTATCCTCGTCCTTCGTCCAAACGGTCGTGTCGTCCAAAACAGGTAATTCTTTGGTGTCCTTGTGGGTATTGTCGTTCGCGCAAACGCGCTCCGCCGTACCCGTTTCGGTCAAGGACGGGTCTTTTGTGATCGTCCAGCCGCCGTAGCTATGTCCCGTCGCGGAGATCGTTGCTTCCGTCAATGTAGTCCCGGTCGTCCCGTTTACGTCCGAGAATATTTTGTTACAGCTCGAACAAGTCCAATACGCGCTGTTGCCGTTGGCGGTACAGGTCGCGGCTTTTGCCTCGGTTTTGGTGAGCGTATGACCCTTCGCGGGAATCGTTACTTCCGTCAATGTAGTCTCGGTCGTCCCGTTTACGTCCGAGAATATTTTATAACAATTGGAAGTGGAGCAACTCCAGTAAGCCTCGTTTCCTTCAACGGTACAGGTCGGGTCTTTCGCCGCCGTCGCCCTAAGCTTGTGCGGACCGACAAGCTTGACCGTATTGTCTTCATAAACCACGGTATAGCCCTTATCCGATATAAAGCTCTCGCTCACATCGGTATTGACTGTATCGGTTATTGTTGAGGAGCTTTGACAGTTGGAAAGAGTTGTTGAACCGGTAACGCCGATCTTACTTTCGGTCGAAAAGTTATCTCCGACGGTGATCACCGGTGAAGTGCGCCAATAAAATCCTACATTATTTACGTTGCCATTGTAAGTATTGCCGCTGATCGTTACCTCTCCGTTGATTATAAATGTTCCGTATTGATACACCCCTCCTCCGCCGTATGTTGTTGCGGTATTGTTTAAAATACTGCCGCCATTCATCGTGAATGTCCCATTTGTTGAGATGAACACACCGCCGCCGTAAGTTCCTGCTGTATTACCCGAGATCGTTCCGCCGTTCATCGTGAATATTCCCGTGTCGATGATATACACCCCTCCGCCGGTACTTCCTGCTGTATTAGCCGAAATCGTTCCGCCGTTCATTATAAATGTAGAGTCGCCGCAGATCTCTACACCGCCGCCGCCATTGGTTGTGCTACAGTCTGAAATTGTTCCTCCGTACATTGTGAATTTGCCCCCGTCGAAGACAGAAACAGCGGCGCCATTTCTAAATTCGACGTGACCGCCCGTCAATTTTCCGCTTTTTTTGCAATCGCAGAGAGTGAAATTACCGGCTTCGCCGGATACATTAAATATATTGTTGGTTTGTTCTGTGCCGGTATTTGTAATTATATGCCCGTTAAGGCAAAGGGTAATGTCGGCGGTTATCGTGGTTTCTTTTGTCACGGTAACATCAGCTGTAAGACAATATTTCCCCGCGTCCGTCGGCAATTTTGTTGTTTCCGTCCATTCCATCCACCCGTCGTGCGTACCGTCGCAATCCCCGTCCGCCGCCGCGCTCGCGGCGATCCCCGCGACCCCCGCCGTCCCGTCGAAAACGACCGCGCCCGCCGCCACGCAAAGCGCCGTAAAAAGAGAGATCAATCTTTTTTTCATAATAGTTCCTCCCGTTTTTTAACATAATAAAACGCCCACAGCCTCCGTCCCTAGGACGAAAGCCCGAGCGTTTTTCTTTCACTTCTCCGAAAAAGACCGCGACGGGTCAGCCCCGCTCCCTCGCAAAGGCGATAACAGAGCGGTTTGCGCGCATTGATATATATATATATATATATATATATACTAATTAGTGCGGACATCTCCCTTCGCCCCTTTCTCGGTTTTTTGTACTGTAAAAATTATACCGTTTCCCGGGAAAAAAGTCAACCGAAATTCAAAAAACGCGCCTTATTCGACGAAAATAACAGGTCGGTCGGGTAAGTTTAGCCGTCAAAGGGCAGATTTCCCCAAAATCAAGGCGATACTTACGTTACTTTTGTCTTTCGGTCAGATCGTGAAGAATTTCCACCATTTCCGTAGGTGTGACAATAAAAGCCCTAGCGGGATAATGCTTTTGATTTCCCGTTACAAGGTATGCGCCGTCACTTTGCTTTTCCATCGCGACCTCATAAAATACCAGATCGTCCATATCCGGGAAAATCTCGCCCGTAGGCGTCGGCGAGACCTCGATCCCGTACCGCTTTATAAAATCTACGATATGATCCACCCGTTCGGCGCTTTGGTGAAACTTTGGACGGCGAAGGACATCGGCGTATTCCGCGACGATCTCCGAATGGTACAGCGGAACGATCCGACCGTCAAGAACCGCGTTGAATACTTCGACGGTCGGGGAACTCGGATTTTTTGAGATCAGCGCCGCCACCAGTACGTTTGTATCTATCACGGCATAACAAAGCATTATACCGCCGCCCCTTTTTGTCCGCGCTCCTTACGCGACGCGGAAATTTCCCCGTTGATCTCGTCAAGGGACATCTCGGGGACGTCCGCCGCCGCCTCGCGCATTTTTTTGAAATTTTCCGCCGCGTCCGACCTTGTGATCGCCTTTTGGGGTAGGGTCGTATCAAACGGGATACCGCGCACGAGCTTCGTTCGCGTAAAAAACATTCGGATCGCCGTGGGTATATCCAAGCCGAGCTGTTCATAGATCTCGGCGACCTCGTCGCGTAATTCCTTATCCATTCGCGCCTGTACTAAAGCCTGTTCCGACATATGATCGCCTCCGTATTGAATATATCCGCATACAGTCGTATGCGTTTATAAGATCAGTATATCATAAAGCGAATAAAATGTCAACGGCTTTTTATATGACCCGGGGAGAACCCTTCCCCAAAAAATCAACCGATCACGTTATCACGATCCCAAATTCGTTCGCCGTGAGAACCGATCGTCCGTATTCGCTCGCGATGATCCGCGACTGGGTCCCGATCGTGACCGTGACGTTGGTGTGGAGCGCGACCCCGACCTCGAGCGACGGGTCGGTCGCGCTCGCGATGATCTCCTCGACCCGATCGAGGCGGAGCTTGAGCGGGTCTTTTTCGACAATCTGTTGGACGCGTACCTTCGCCGCCGTTTTGAGGAAGTCCGCGTCCTCTTGTGAAAGTCCGCCGTGCGCCTTTTGCGCCGACTTTAGCGCGTCCTCGCGGATCGTGAGCCGCTCGATCTGAGCGTCGATCGAGGCGATCCGCTTCTCGAGCGCCCTTTTTTCCTCGGTGTACTCAAAACAGTCGCCGATCACGAGCTCGGTCGGGTCGCGCATGTAGTTCCCCGCGACGAGACAGGCGATCCCCCCGATCGAGCGGATCAGCCCGCCCGCGATCCGCCCCGGGTTCGTGAGACAGAGTACCTTCCCCGTACAGCTCACCTTAGAGTTCGCGATCGAGGTCGTCTCGACGTCGCCCTCCGCCTCGATCGTGCTTCCCGAGATGCTCTCGGCGCTGACGCCGCCGCCCCGCGCCGTCAGATACGACGAGATCACCGCGCCGTCGATCGTGATCTGTTTCCCCGTGACGGTCGCCTTTTTGACCATCCCGGCGACTTGGACGCTCCCGCCCGCGTTCACGACCGCGCCCTCGTTGATATTCCCCGTGACGATGATGTCCCCCGCGAAGGTGAGCGGCTTCACCGTCCGATAGACGTCGCCCTCGACGATATGCTCGTTCCTGACCGCGTAAAAGCCGTCGTTGAGCTTGAGCTTCCCCGTCGCCGCCGCGAGGAGCGCCGTCCGCTCGCGGTTTAGGCTCGTGTTATACCCCTGTGGGATGTCGGGCGCGCGCCCGTTCACCGCGTAGAGCGTATTCCCGTATACGTCAAAGCCGTCCGTCCCCTTCTCGGCGGGGATGATCCGACAGATCTCGTCCCCCTCGTTTACGTCCGCCTCCGGCTCGAGTAGGACGCGGACGCTCCCGTCCCGCCCGTTTACGGCGGGGCGACCCCGCGCGAATACGATCTCGGTATTATAGAGCTGATCCTCCGCCATCTCGGCGAGGAGGCGGTCGTCGATCCCCGCCGCGATCCCCTTCTTCTTGATCTCCTCGCGGAGCTGAGCGACCGAGAATCGATTATTCGGCTTGGCGGGCGCGGCGACATAGACCGACGCCGATAAGCCGTCCTTCGCCGCCTTGACCGTGATCGGTAAGAGCGAGCGAAAGCGCGGGAGCTCCTCGGTCACTTTTAAATTCTCAAAAGGGCTTATCTCCGACGATCCCTCCGGGCGGTCGAGCTCGATAAGGATACGATCAAAGATCGCGTCAAGGTCCGTAAAATTCGCCAAAGATAGCTCCCTCCTCTGACCCCGATCGGGGCGGGTCTCGCTTTTTTGTTTTTACTTTTTGGGAAGGACTGCTTCCCCGGCTTGTCCCTATAAAGGGCGGGGTTACAGGTTCTTTTTCCCCTTGACCATCGAGTTGATCTCGACGCTCCCGTCTTGGGCGAAAAAGGTCAGCGTCCGCCCGTAGTTTAAGCCGGTATCCTCCGCGACGATCGGGATCCTTAGCGCGGCGAGCGCCTTTTTGACCGCCGCGACGTTTCGCTCGCCGATATTAAACTGTGAGCTGGCGGCGGCGAACATGACCGCGCCGCCCGCGATCTTAGCCGTGAGGTGACCCGAGATCCCCCGATGTCTCATCTCGTTATAGAGATCGGGGATCGCCGTATCCGCGAATTTCATCCGCGTCTCGCTCCCGCCGATGATCGACGAGCTGTCGGGGAGGAGAACATGCGACAGCCCCGCGAGACCCGTCGCCTTATCATAGAGACAGATCCCGACGCATGAGCCAAGCGCGTAAGTGACCAAAACGTCGTCCCCTTTCCCGATCTTCCAATCCGATATTCCGACAACGAGCTTTTGACTCATGACGAGATCACCCCGAGTTTCACCAAAATATTATTGAGCGACTCGATGGTGGGTAATAGCATCATTTTAGACTTGATCTGTTTTTGATCGATCTTTAGGATATTGTCAATGTAAAGGAGCTTATCGCTCATCTCACCGAATGCGCCCGCCGGTACGCTCATGATCGCGCCCAGCATATCGATCGTCATCATCGGAGACTCGACCTCGATATACGCTTGGGCGAGCTCCGCGATCGCGTTTACATAAGAGCCGGATAAGATATTCCCCGTCTCGGTCATCGCCGAAGCCATCTCCGGCGTGATCTCGGACAGCTCGATCCCGCTCATTCCAAAAAAGGTCGAGATTATGAGGTTCGTCAGCTCCTTCTCAAATAAAAAGAGCATCATCCCCTCGATATCGCCTCGGATCGGGACGAGGACGCCCGCGACGACCTCCTCCGCGCCGCCCGTATGGTCGATCGCGGTCTGAAAGTCGAGGATACGTACCTCGGGTACGTCGATATCGACCGGGATCCCGAGCATCTGTGACAGCGCGGTCGTCGCGTTCCCCGAGCCGATATTTCCGATCTCGGTCAATACGTCTAACTCCATCGCGCCGAGATCGTCAAAGCTTTTGATTCCCATAAGTTCTTCCTTTCGCTTTAAGACAGCCGCCATAGCGGCGAAAGCTCGCCGCTTTAAACGCCTGCCCTAAAAATAAATTTTATCAGTTTCTGAGGTTATTCGCGATACTCATCATCTCGTCCGAGGTCGTGACGACGCGGGCGCTGAGCTGATAAGAGCGCTGGGTCTCGATAAGGTGGACCATTTCGGCGGCGAGGTCGACGGTCGACATCTCGAGCGCCTGACGGACGATCTGGCGATCCTCCGAGGGGCGCGGCTCGCCCGATCGGGGCGTCACGGCGAAGTGGTTATCCTCGTTTTGATCGAGACCCCAGTTATTGTCGACCTCATAAAGCCCGATCGTCCGCGTGAGCGTCTCATAGTCGATATTATTCGTTTGGACCTCCTCCGTCCCGATGATGTTCCCGTCCTCGTCCGAGATCCGCCGCGTCTCGGTGAGAAACTCGATCGTGATATGATTTCCCTCGTTGTCGAGGACAAATTCGCCCCGCCCGGTCACGAGCTCCCAGTGGTCGTCGATCTGAGTGATCTCAAACGAGCCGTCGCGCGTTAGATAGGTGTCGCCCCGCTCGTCGATCACCATAAAAAAGTTATCGTTCGGGATCGCGAAGTCGAGCTCTTGGTCGGTCATGGTAAAAAGCCCCGGCTCCCACATATAGTCGGTCTTCATAATATACTGACCGTGACCCGTCTGCCATTCCTCCTCGGTCGCGCGCTGGATCGTATAGATACAGTCGGCGAAGCTCGGACGGAGCGCCTTATACCCGACGGTATTGACGTTCGCGATGTTGTGGGAATAGATGTTCATCCCCTCCTGCTCCGCGATCAGACCGGAAGCGCCCGTGTAAAACGAAATATTCATAAAGCGTTACTCCTTCTCCAAAAAACCGATTATAACTGGATCGACGCGATCTCTACCGCGCGGCTGTTGATACTGTCGAGATAGCGGAGGATCTTACTGTTCGCCTCATAAAGGCGGTGAGCCTCCATCATTTGGGTGACCTCTTTATTCCCGTCGACGTTTGAGTGTTCCCAAGCGCCTTGGATCACGTCATAAAACTCGCCCTCGGGGATCGCCCCGTCCCCGTCATAGCGCATCAGGTTATCGCCGATCTTATCGACGTCCGCCTCGGGCGGGATATAGGTCAATAAGAGGCGGTCGATCGGCTCGTTATTTATAAGGATCGTCCCGTCGTTCTCGATCAGGAAGTCGTCCGTCCCGAGATAGATGTCGCCGTTTTGACCCTGTACGCGCCCCGACTTCCCGAGGATCAAATAGCCCTCGCCGTCGAGCTCCCATTGACCGTTACGCGTCTGATAGACCTCGCCGTCGCGGGCGAGGATATTAAAATAGACGTTCCCATAGATCCCGACGTCAAAGTTACTGTCGGTGAAGGTAAAATTACTCTGTTCGAGGTTCGTTTTTGAGTCGTCGACATAGGTCTGGAGGAAATGCCCCGACGTCTCCTTTCGCTCGTTGACGAGGATCAGCTCGTCCATAAAGGTCGTTAAAACGACCTCGTCCTTACGATACCCCGCCGTGTTGGCGTTGACGAGATTGTTTCCGATCGCGTCGAGCTGGCGCTGTTTGTTGATCATCGCCTGAGCCGCGTTATAAAAGCCTCTTAACATAAATATGGACCGCCTTTCGTTTTTCGCTTTTTTGGGGAAGGTGTGCGCCTGCACAAGCCCCGTTAGATATTCATATATTCCGTGAGCCGCCGCTTTAATAAAAGCATGGCTTTAGAGTGGATCTGACAGACCCGCGACTCGGTCACGCCGAGAACCTCGCCGATCTCCGAGAATTTGAGCTTTTCGTAATAATAGAGGGTGACGACCTGTCGCCCCTTGGGCGGGAGGGTCTCGATCGCCTCGGCGATCGTCTTTTTAAGCTCCGCGTCATAGAGCGCCTTATCCGCGCGGTCGCCGTTCTCGAGACTAAAGTTGTCCTCATATAAAAGCTCCTCAAACGAGAGCGTGATCGCGCCCGCCGACTCCGCCATTCCCCGGACGAGCTTTTCCTTCGTGATCCCCATGTATTCGGCGAGCTCGTCGTTCGTCGGGTGGCGACCGAGCTTATTAAAAAGCTCGTTATACGACGCGTCGAGCTCTCGCCCGAAGTGTCGGATCTGGCGGGGGACAAAATCCTGCCGTCGGACGAAGTCGATAATCGCGCCCTTTATTTTAAGGTTGGCGTAGGTCTCAAATTTCGTGTTCCGCTCGGGGTCATAGGTCTCGATCGCCCCGATGAGGGCGATCACGCCCTCGTTTACGACGTCGTCCGTCGTCGCGTACTTCGCGTAGGTGTTTCGGAGCGAAACGGCGATCACGCGGACGAGCTCGAGATAATTCAGGACGATGTCGTTCCTTAAATTGACGCTTTTTGTCTCGTGATATTTTTCGAGCGCGGCGGTGATGTCAAAATCCGTTTTCAAGAGCCGTTCCCTCCTTATTTTTTATTTGAAACGCCCGCCTCCGGGGGCTGTTGATCGCTTCAGAAGTTGATGCTCCCGACCGACTGGATCTGTGTGGTGCTGTCGATCTCGCTGTATGACAGGACGGTCAGCCCCGGGATAAACTGGTCGATGAGCTTTTTAAAGTAAACGCGAACGATCGGCGAGGTCAAAACGATCACCGTCGGGATCACGTCCTTCACCTTATTGACCTCGTCGGTCGCGATCGCGACGATCCGCTGGATCGTATCGGGATCCATCGAGAGATAGCTCCCTTGATCCGACTTTTTGACGCTCGCGACGATCATATCCTCGATCTTAGGGTCGATCGTGATGACGCGGAGAGAATTCGCCTCGGCGAAGCGCCGCGTAATGGTGCGCTTGAGCGCCTGTCGTACATATTCGACGGTGATGTCGATATCCTTCATACCCGCCGTATGGTCGCCGAGCGACTCGAGGATCGTCTCCATATCCCGGATCGGGATACCCTCTTGTAAGAGCATAGACAATACCTTTTGGAGATAGCCGTAGGGGATGATATTCGGGACGAGATCCTCGACGATCGTCGGATTTGTCTTTTTGATATTCTCGACCATCGTCTTTACGTCCTGACGCGTTAAGATCTCGTGACAATGCTTTCGGATGATCTCCGAGAGGTGGGTGATCATAACGGAAACGGGGTCGATTAGGGTATAGCCCGCGACGTCCGCCGCGACCTTTTTATCCTCGCTGATCCACCGCGCGGGGATCCCGAACGCCGGCTCGATCGTATCGATCCCGTCGACGGGCGAGGTCACGTCGCCGTTATCGAGCGCGAGATAGTGGTCGACGAGTATCTCGCCGCGCGCGACCTCCTCGCCCTTGATCTTGATGACGTATTGGTTCGGGTTGATCTCGGGGTTATCGCGCATACGGACGGACGGGATCACCATACCCATATCCATCGCGAACTGCTTCCGAAAGAGGACGACGCGCTCGATAAAGTTCCCGCCGCTCCGCTCGTCGACGAGGTGGAGGAGGCTATAACCGAATTCCATCTCGACCTGTTCGACGCTTAAAAGCTTAAAGACGTTATCGATGTCGCGGTAATAGTCGGTATCGGTCGTCGGCTGAGCCGCCGCCTCCTCGAGGCGCTTTTTAGACTCCTCCTCCGCGCGGGCGGTATCCTCCGCCTTTTTTACCCGACCGAGGCGAACGCCCGCGAAGATCAGGACCGCGCCGAGTCCCGCCAAGATCGGCTTGGGGAAGCCCGGTACGAGCATCAATACCAGCATCACGATCCCGGTAATGATCAAGACCGTCGGATTTTGGGTGAACTGGATCTTTACGTCGTTATTAAAGCTCCCGGTACTCGCGGTACGGGTCACGACCATACCCGTCGCGACCGAGATCAAGAGCGCGGGGATCTGAGAGCATAGTCCGTCGCCGACCGTCGCGATCGAATATGTCGAGAGGACGCTGTTAAAATCGCCGCCGTTCATCATACCGATGACCGCGCCGCCGATCAGGTTGATGAGCGCGGTAATGATCGAGATGATCGCGTCGCCCTTAACGAACTTCGTCGCACCGTCCATTGCGCCGAAAAAGTCCGCCTCGCGCTGGATATTCGCGCGGCGAACCTTCGCCTCCTCGTCGGTGATCGCCCCGGTATTAAGGTCGGCGTCGATCGCCATCTGTTTCCCGGGCATCGCGTCGAGCGTAAAGCGCGCCGCGACCTCGGATACACGCTCAGAGCCTTTGGTAATAACGAGGAAGTTCACCAAAACGATAATGATAAAGATAATAAAGCCGACGATCGGGTCGCCGCCCATGACAAATTCGCCGAAGGTCTCGATGACTGCCCCGGCGTAGCCGGAGCTCAAGATCCCGCGCGTCGTCGAAATATTCAGCGACAGGCGAAAGACCGTCGTGATCAATAGAATGGTCGGGAAGATCGAAAATTCGAGCGCTTCCTTTATATACATCGTGATCAAGAGGATCACGAGGGATAAGCCGATATTGACGAGGAGGAGAAAGTCGAGGAGCGCCCCGCCCAAGATCGAGTTGAGCGGGATAATGAGCGCGAGGATAATAAAGATAACAAAAACGGCAAAAACGTTGTTGAGCATTTTTTTGACCATAGTTTTCGCCGTCCCTCCTTTTTAAATAAGTCCGCTTTAACGTTCCCCTAATTTTTCGCGACGCGCCTTGACGACCTCCTCCGGGACGCTGAGCGTCTTTCCCTTGGCGTTATATACCTCGGAAATAACCACCGCCACCGCCGAAAAGAAATCGGACGGGATCTCCGCCCCGAGCGGGACTTTTAAATAAAGCTCGCGGGCGAGGGGGCGGTTCTCGGTGATATAGACGTCGTTTTCCTCGGCGACCTCGATGATCTTGAGCGCGAGCGCGTCCTGACCCTTCGCGACGACGCGGGGCGCGGCGAGCGCGTTCTCCGAGGTGTCATATTTTAAGGCGACCGCGTAATGAGTCGGGTTTCTGATCACGACGTCCGACCCGGGAACCTCCTCCATCATTCTCATCTGCGCCATTTCGCGCTGTTTTTGTTTGATCTTCCCCTTGATCTGGGGGTCGCCCTCCATCTGTTTATACTCGTCCTTGATCTCCTGTTTTGACATTTTGAGGTTTTTCTCAAACTGCCACCACTGGAAGAGATAATCCCCCGCCGCGACAAAAACGAAGATGATACACATCAACATCACGATCGAGAAGATCGAGTTCGCGATATAAGCGACCGCGTAGATCGGCTCGGTGTCGACGAGGCTCACGATCTCGGTCATTCGCCCCTCGATCTGACCGTAGGCGACGACGACGACCGCCGTCAGCTCGATCAAGCCCTTCACGATCCCGACCACCGACTGGAGCGAAAAAAGCTTTTTGATCCCGTTGATCGGGTTGAGCTTTGAGAATTTCGGGCGGAGCGGCTTCATGGTAAAAAGCCCCTTCGTCTGAGCCAAGACCGAGATCACGACGATAAAGCCGATGATCGCCGCGATCGGGAGGAAGATCAGCATACTGTTGACCGCCGTCCGAAAGAAGAGATTTTCATAGGTCGGGATCTCGTTGGCGAAGGGCTCGCCGACGGCGATGATCCCCTCTCTGACCGACCGCTCGAGCATCATAAACATATATGAGCCGAGGACGGCGAGCGCCGCGAAAGCGCCCAAGATCGAGACCGCCGTGACGACCTCGTTGCTCTGGAGGACAGAGCCCTCTTTTTCCCTCGCGTCGCGCCGTTTTTTCGGCGTGGCTTTTTCGGTTTTTTCCTCGCCTGCCATAACGCCGCCTTTCGCCGTGACCGCCTAGCTATCTATGAGACCGCCGAGGATCGGGCGAGCCTTGATCCCTCGGCGCGTTTCGTCGTTTTTATTTTTGTTTTTGGGAAGGACTTTCCCCGAAAGTCCGCCGTTTCGCCAACTAAGCGAACGCTTGCGCCGCTCGGTAAAGATTTTCCCAAAGATAACCGAGTAGCTTTTCGATCAGCTCCGACATCGGTCGCGCCGCCGCAACAAGGACGATAAACCCGACGACGAGCTTTAGCTGGATATTGACGACATAGACTTGGATCGTCGGGATCGCCTTCATCATCAGCCCGACACAGATCTCGGTGATCAGCTCCGCCGCGATGATCGGGAGCGCCATTTTTACCGCGAGGGTCATCACCGTCCCGAAGTAGAGGACGATCACCCGCGCGAGATCCCTCGTCGTCTCGGTCATCGCGTAGCCGAGCGGGATCGTCTCGTAGGAAACGGTAAAAAGCCGGATATAGCTTAAATGACCGTTCGTTAAAAAGAAATATAATATAAATAGGTAGTAGTATACGTTCGCAAAGACCGGCATATTGATCCCGGTCGTCGGGTCCATCGTTTTCGCCATACCGAGACCGATCTGAGTATCGATGATCTCGCCCGCGTAAACGAGAACGGTGAGGAGCATATTCGTAAAAAACCCAAAGACAAAACCGACGAAAAGCTCGCGTAGGATCATCAGCCCAAAGCCGAGCATACCCTCGATCTCGGGGACAGCCGCCGCGCCGCCGATCGTCGGGAGGAGTAGCACCGCGAGCGTGATCGACAGCCCCGCCTTGATCCGGTTCGGGACGTTAGAGCGATCAAAGATCGGGTTAAAGCTAAAGATCCCCGTGACGCGGCATAAGACGAGCAGAAACCCGAGGAAATTTTGATAGACCGCGTCTAAGATCATCTCCGCCCGACCTTACCCTTCTCTAAATAAAATAAACTAAACTAAAGCGATACGTTCGCCATCAGCTCGACGATATAATTAAAAAAGTCGATCACGCTGTTACACATCCAAGGTCCCATCGCGAGTAAGCCGAGCGCGACGATGACCGCCTTCGGCGCGAAGGTGAGCGTCTGTTCGTGTACCTGCGTCGCCGCCTGTAGGATCGCGATCACTAAGCCGACGACCATCGCGATGATAAGCGTCGGCGCGGCGAGCTTTAGCGCGAGGACGACCGCCGCCGTAAAGATCTCGAGGACAAGATCCTGTGTCAGCATAATACCGCTCCTTCCTTACCGCTATAGGTTAAACGAATTTACGACCGTCCCGACCAAGAGCTGCCACCCGTCGACCAAGACAAAGAGCATGATCTTAAACGGCATCGAGATCATCGAGGGCGGGAGCATCATCATACCCATCGCCATCAGCGTCGACGAGACCACGATATCGATCACGAGGAACGGGATAAAGAGGAGGAAGCCCATCTGAAACGCCCGCGTCAGCTCGCTCACGATAAACGCCGGGATCACGGTCTCGAGCCCGAGCTGGTCTTTAAAATCGATCAGCTCCGCGTCCGTCTCGGTGAGGATCACCGGGTCGCGCCCGAGAATGTCGGTCATAAGCGGCTCCTCGTCGATCAGCCCCGTCGCCATCGGGATCGTCTCGGGGGGCGTCGTCGCGATCGACGTGATACTCTCCGTCGGCTCGGTCGCTTCGGCGTCGCTCGGGGCGGCCGTCGTCTCCGACGAGACCGTCGAGATCGGGGCGCTCGTGATCGCGGGCGTGGCGGCGGTCGTCTCCGATGCGTCCGCCTCGTCGGTCGCCCCCTCGGCGTCGCGATAGACCGTCGCGTTTGAGAGGTCGAGGAAAAATTGCATATTCGCCTTTGAGGTATTTTTCAGCATAAATTCCTTCAGCGGGTCGGAGGCGCGCTCGATCAGCTCGGTCGCGGTGATCTCACCCTCGGAATAAGGCTGATAGGCGACCTCGTTGATCTCGGCGAAGGTCGGCCACATAATAAAGAATGTCAGAAAGAGCGCCAGTCCCGTCAATACCGAGTTCGGCGGGATCGACTGGGTCTGCATAGCGCTCCGTAAAAAGCTGAAAACAATGATGATCCGTGTAAACGAGGTCACCATCACGAGGAAGGACGGCGCGACCGAGAGGATCGTCACGAGGAGAATGATCTCGAGCGTCGACGAGCCGTCGATCCCGAATACCTCCTCCATTAAAGAGGTGTCGAGCGGTTCGGCGTCGGGGTTCTCCGCTAAGATCTGTGTTTCCGCGTCCGAGCCGGACTCCGCCGCGCTGAGCGCCGAGGCGGTCACACATCCGGCGGTCGTCAATAAGACCGTCAAAAGCAATGAAACAAAAAATTTCACAAAAAGCTTCGCGTTTTGTTGGATCGCTTTTTTGATCATTCGCCGTCACCCTTTTCCGACTTCTTTTCTTCTCTTCGTTTCATCGCGGCGGCGAGCGCCGACGAAAACCCGCCCTGAGCCGTCTCGCGCTGTAACCCGGCGGCGTATTCCTCGGGCGAGGTCTCTAGGTCACAGAGCTTCTCGATCCTTTGGGGCGTGACCGCGATCAGTATGAGCCGATCACAGACGCTCACCACGAGGAGCATACCGTCGCGCCCGACCGTCACGCGGTCGAGGACGCGCATCTTACTCCCGTTTACGACGCCTACTCCGTTACTGAGCCGCTTCATCACATAAAGAAACAAAAACAGTAGCCCAAAGACAAGCGCGAGACAAAGGACCACCCATAGGATCTCTCCCATAGCGGATCAACCTAAGATCTTAGTAACCGTCGCTAAAATTCTGTCGGGCTTAAAGGGCTTAACGATAAAGTCGAGTGCGCCGAGCTTGATCGCCTCGACGACCATCGCCTCTTGTCCCATCGCGCTGCACATAACGACCTTAGCCTCGGGGTGTTTAGACTTGATCTCGCCGAGCGCCTCGATCCCCGTCTTAACGGGCATCGTGATGTCCATGATGACGAGGTCGGGCTTCTCCGCCTCATAGGTCTGACACGCCGCCTCGCCGTCGGGCGCCTCGAGAATGTTGGTGTACCCATTCTGAGTCAGCGTGTTCTTGATGAGCATTCTCATGAAGGATGCGTCGTCTACCAATAAAATCTTCTTGTCCATGTTTCCTTACTCCTTACTTAATGAGTCGATCAGTCTCGACTTTAATATTTCCGTGATACGAACCGCGAAATTATCGTCGATCACGACGACGTCGCCCTTCGCGATGAGGTTACCGTTTACGACGATGTCGACCGGCGCGCCCGCTTGGCGCTCGAGCTCGATGATCGTCCCTTGGGTAAATTCGAGAATATCCTTTACCTTCCGCCGGGCTGAGCCGATCTCGACCGTGATGTCGAGCGGTACGCCCATTAAGAGCTGGAGGTTATCCTTTTGTCCGCCGGTGAGGTTTAGTTCCGCTCCCTCAAAGCTGTTGAGCTGTGCGTTTTGGACGTTGACGGGCTGGGGCGGCGGATAGCCGTAGCCGTAAGCGGGCGGATAGCCGTAGCCGTAACCGGGATACCCGCCGTAGGCGGCGCTTGGATCGCCCATCGGCGGTACCGAGCCGGGCATC